>JAWOIM010000653.1:0-4418 GCA_046484685.1 Chloroflexota bacterium
CGCGGATGATTGACGTGGATGTTGAGCCAGAGGGGGTGATATTGGGAGAGCATCTGGCACAGTTCCGGCGTGACGCGCATAGGCATAAAGACGGGAACCCGCGTGCCAGCGGATGATTTCCACATGGGGAATGGCCCGCAGCCGGGAGAGTATCATCTCCAACAGCTTGGGGGCCAGCACCAGCGGATCGCCGCCGGAAAGTAAAACGTCCCGAATTTGGGGCGTTTGCTCAATATAAGCAATTTGGGCCTCAAAATCCTGACGACTGAAGGTCTGGGCCGCATGGCCCACAATGCGGCTGCGCGTGCAGTAGCGACAGTAGCTGGCGCACTGGGTTGTCACCAGCATCAGCACCCGGTCGGGATAGCGGTGGACGAGGCCGGGCACAGGCGAATGTTTGTCTTCAGACAGCGAGTCGTCCATCATGGAGACAAAAGGGAGCAATTCACGGCCGGTGGGAATGACCTGGCGCCGAATGGGACAGTGGGGATCGTCAGGGTCAATCAGGCTGGCAAAGTAAGGGGTAATGTCCACCCGGAACAGCCCTTTGCTGCTGAGCGCCTCTTTTTCGGAGTCGGTCAGGTTAATAATCTGACTCAACTCCTCAACACGATTGAGCCGGTGGCTGACCTGCCAGCGCCAGTCGAGCCATTGGACGTCGGGCACCTCTTGCCAGTAGGGGGCGCGGGTGTAGACTAACCCGGACGGTGTTTGAGCAGTCTGGGCTTTTGTCTGCGGCAAAATTGTGATTGCTTGCATTAGTAGATTGCCGCCTCCATCGCCGGTTCTTGGTCGAGGGAAACAGCCGGCAGATCGACGGGATACAGCCCAAAGCGGGCCGCCGCCAGGTATAAGATTTCGGTGATGAGATGATTGTAAGCCACGCCTTCGGCCGCAGCCATGATACAGAGATCGCTCACAGTCGGGTTGAGGCCGGGCAGGGTGTTAATTTCCAACAGCATAGGCCGACCATCAGCGTCCAGGCGAAAGTCGATGCGAGACACGTCACAGACGCCGAGGGACTGGGCCGCCTGGCGGGTAATGGTGATAAGCTGCTGCTGCAGGGCCGGACTGATCTCGGCCGGGCAGAGGTAGCCGGGTGCGCCCTGTTCAGCCAGAGGCATCGATTTGGCGGCCACGCCGTAAATACCGGGCGTCAGGCAGCGCCGGCTGTCAATTTCCAGGATGGGGAAAAAGTGGTAGCCGTGCCGGTCGTAGAGATACGGCCGCTTTCGCTCTGCCAATTCGGCCGTCTGCTGCACCCGATTGCCAATAAAACCCACCGTAAACTCTCGTCCCGGCAGGAATGGCTCGACTAGAGCCGGCTGCCGGTAGGTTTGCAGCACCCAGGCCACCTGTTGGCGCAGTTCGTTTTCATTGTTGACAATGGCGTGCGGACCAATGCCCATGCCCGTCCCCTCACGAGCCGGTTTGACAAAGAGGGGAAAGGTCAGCGCCGGATCCAGCGGCTCAACGGCCGTCTGGAATTCCTGGAAAGGAGCGGTAGGCAGGCCGTGTTGCTGCCAGATGCGCTTGGTCATCGTTTTGTCCAGGGAGAGGGCATTGGCCAACACGCGAGAGGCCGTATAGGGTAGACCCAGCAGTTCACACAGGGCCGGGGTTTGGGCCTCGCGGGCGTCCCCCCGAATGCCCTCGGCAATATTGAAGCAGATGTCGGGCCGCATATCAAGCAGGGCATCGGGCAAGGTATGGTCGGCGGCACACAGACGCACCGTGTGGCCGTCGCTTTCCAGAGCGTGCATGATAGATACGGCCGTTTCGTACCCATCAAACTCCGCTCCGGCATCAGGCGGGGCATCTTCGTGCCAGACCACGTCATCTTTCAAGTTGACCAGCAAGGCGACGCGCCAGGGAAAACGGCTGTTGGCCGCAACCGTTAAATTATCAAATAGTGTATTCATTTTGTTTTACCTTGTTCCATCAAACATATTAAAACAAGAAGCGTGAGGGTTTTACACCTCACGCCGCACTTGTCATGTCTTATTTACTACCCTTATTATACTGCCGGCGCGTGTAAAAACGGGAGCCAAACGTGTGCCAGCCGTGTAACAATTGGGGTCGGGTTGTAGCAATGATGTGGTAGTTTTTATAGTTGTTCGGTAAAACGATAGCCGACACCCGGCAGGTTATGGATGTAGAGAGGTTGGTTGGGGCTTGGCTCAATTTTACGGCGCAGACGGCGCACCAGACCGCGCACCAACTCCCGGTTGCCTTCGCCGCTGTAGCCCCAAACGCGCTCTACAATTAGATCCACCGAGAGAACCTGACCGGCGTTGGTCATGAGCAGGTAAAGCAGGCGAAATTCCAGGGGGGTCAGTCGTTCCGCTTTACGGCCGTTGACCTGCACGGAGCGCGTTGCCGGATCAAGCGCAATCCTGTTTGCCTCAATAATGGGTAAAAAGGCGGTAGCACTGGCCCCAGCCCGACGCAGCAGCATTTTGGCATAGCGGGCCAGCAGTCGGGGAGCATAAGGCCGCGGTATGACCAGATCGGCCCCTGCATCCAGTAAGTGACAATGAAACGCTTCGGTCAGGGAATCGCTCAACAGCAACAGCGGCACCTGGGTTACCTCACGGATAGCAGCCACGTCCGCCGCTAATTGTGCCTCATCGACCGGAGCCAACAATATCAAATCGATGTCATGAGCCTGCACCAGCGGGCCAATACCCGCCAGGTCACTGCTGCGGACTACGGCCACACCCGCCTGGCGCAGCACCATTCCCAGATAATCGCGATCCTCTACTTGATCAGTAACAATAACAGCTTGCATAACCTAACCACCTCTAAACAGAAATTTGTGGGAATGTATCTTGGGAGATTAGCCGGCATGACCCCCCCTGTGGCGTCACTCTCTTTAATCATGGCCAGTTAACGCCACCATTTTAACACCGCTGTTCAATAAACGGCAACAGAGGGATGCTGTGTCTTTTTGCCGCACGGCATCCAGTTTAGCCAATGCCCGATGATCATTTGATCATTTTTTTGGTTGACAGGATGGCACAACCTTTGTTATTATATAGAAGCGTCTGGTGGGTAAAGATAGCAGGAAAACCCCCCTCCCCCAAACTGGCACGAGAGAAACGCGACTGGAACAATCTATCAGACGAAGGGTAAAACCAACTCCCCCTCTTGCTATCTGGTCTACACCCGATTACCCGGCTAACCACCCTCCCGGTTGCCGGGCTGTTATATCAAAAAGCCGCCCTCCCAAGGGGCGGCTTTTTGTTTTGCGGCTGGTGCGATTGCTCCCTATGTTCATCCCCGTTCTATTTTGTCCCTGTAATCGTCTAGCGAAGCTACACCTCAAACCGACAAGTTGTAAACACGGATAGGCCAAACACCGATATAAAAATAGCTTTATCAGTGTTCTTCCCATCCGTGTTTACAAAATCCGAAGTAGGGACTGAACGCTTATTTGTCACCAACTGAATTCTTCTCCTAAACTACAACATTTTTGTCGCACACCTCTATTTATCAATAATTTTTGTCTTTATTTCAATAAATTTTACCATACCAACAAAATTATTGTTGACAAAACAAAAATTATTGTTTATAGTATGTTCATTAGCTTTTCTAAACCCATTTTTAATGGAAAGGGAGACACAATTTATGCGGAATCTCATCAAAGAATGTCCAGCCTGTGGTGGCGAACTCATCGTCACCCAGCAAAACTGCACCGACTGCGAAACGGTTATTCTGGGTCGCTTTAAACCCAACATCTTTTCTCGTCTTTCGCCGGAAAATCTCCAATTCCTGGAACTGTTTGTCAAAAACCGGGGCAATGTAAAGGACATGGAGCGGGAAATGGGGTCATCCTACTGGACCATTCGCAACCGTTTGAATGAGATCATCATTGAACTGGGCTTTGAGGCGGACGCAAGCGAGGAGCCGGCTTTAACCGAACAAGAAGAAAGAGTCTCGGCGGCCGCTGAGCGACAGAACATCCTGGCTCAGTTGGAAAACGGTGAGCTGACAGCCGCCGAAGCAGCCGCTAAACTGGCCAGGTTGAAGCAGTGACCCGTAATCAGTATTCAGTAACCAGTTTCGGGTCTTTAGGATTTTAGGTGGTTGACAAAAGCGTATTGCGTATTTCGTATTGCGTAACCGGAGAGAATTACGGAATACGCAATACGGAATACGACTAAACCCCGCGAAGTCCCAAAGAGCCATAGTTTCTTAAGGAGATTTATCATGAGCGAAGAACGCAGTAAAATTCTAAAGATGGTGTCTCAGGGCACAATTACGGCCGAAGAGGCCATGATGCTGTTGGATGCCTTGGGCGAGAATAATCCTCAACCAGCCCAGGCGCTCACTTCCACCTGGGCTGGTTGAGGATTATTCTCGCCCAAGGCATCCAACAGCATCATGGCCTCTTCGGCCGTAATTGTGCCCTGAGA
>JAWOIM010000745.1:0-6182 GCA_046484685.1 Chloroflexota bacterium
CCGCAGATCGTTATCGCTAAAGTTGCCGTCCTGTTTATTGATAGCCTGTAAAATACCGATAATTCGCTCTTCTACCTGGAGGGGAATACAAACCATCGAGCGCGTTTTAAAGCCCGACTGGTGGTCTACTTTCGAATAAAAGCGATCATCAACATACACATCATTAATCACCAGCGGCTGCCCCGTTTCAATGACCCAGCCGGCAATCCCTTGCCCTTGTTTCAGCCGGATGGGGGGCAGGTCCTTAAAATGGGGGCCTAAGAGCATTTCCACAAAAACAATATCATTGCTGCCCGGTTCTATGAGGCCAATTGAAACCGTTTCTACATTCAAAGCATGAGAAACCGGCCCCATCAACTGGTGGAAAATATTACGCAGGCTGAGCTTTGAAGCCAGCGCATAGTTAATGTCAGAGACAATAGCAAACTCTACGTCTTGCCGGTCAATGTGGTGGCGCAAAAAGGCACGATCAAGAAATGTCGTGATATTGGTTGCCAACGGAGCCAGGTTATCAAGTGTAAGACAGCAGCTATCCTCGGGATCAATAAGGACCAGAATGCCGGGCGGTGTCTTGGTCATGGGGGAATCGCCGGCCGGATAGGGGAGCGGTACACTCAAAACAGCCTGACGCGGATACTGCCACAGCTCGCTGGCAATTAGTTCGGTGGCTTCGCGACCAAACTTTTCCGTATAGGCCGGTGCTTTTTGTTCGATCAGGGAGGAGAAAGCCGCCTGCTTACGGTTCCAGCGCTGCTGCTGGATATTGCCCGCCGGATCACAAATCCAGACATTAAAATAGGGATGCTGGGGATCACGCACGCCTACAATTGTTGTTGTTTCCGTGTGCAGCGCAATTTCGTGAGCCACAACCGAGCAAATGCCGTGGGCGTCAAAAATATCGGTTAGCTCAAAGGTGAGCGTTTGCCAAAGGCCGTGTAATTTGTCCAGCCTTGTTTGAGTCAAGGATTCCATAATAGCAGTTTATAGCGCTGGCTGCGTTTTAGTGCAAGAGGAAATGAGTTATAGGCTGTTCTATTACACTATATTGCCAAAATTGTTCTATAATAGAGAGGATAAGGGTTTCCCCGGCAGCGGGGAGACACCACAATAAATGAAAACCTGCAGCACAAACTGAAAGTTTGTGGGGATAAACTGGTTTGTCTTTAAAAATTAAATCAGGTCCACTGGATTCCCGCCTTCGCGGGAATGACAGGTAATACCTGATTGTTTTCTTAAACGCGAAGAAGTTTGTCCACTATTTGCAAATAGGAGAAACTGTGATGACCTATATAGAAGCAATCTATGGCCGAGAAGTCCTTGATTCACGCGGCAATCCAACGGTGGAGGTAGAGGTTCATTTGGAAGATGGTGCCCGAGGCCTTGCTATTGTCCCCTCTGGCGCTTCAACCGGCGTTTATGAAGCCTGGGAAAAACGAGATGATGACAACAGCCGGTATGGGGGCAAAGGGGTGCTGGATGCCGTTGACGCCGTCAATGGTGAAATTGGCGATGCTATCTTCGGTTGGGAAGCAACCGACCAGGTGGGCATTGATGAGACAATGATTGAGCTGGACGGCACGGAAAATAAGGAGCGATTGGGAGCCAATGCCATATTGGGTGTGTCGCTGGCTGTAGCCAAAGCGGCCGCTGCCAGTCAAGAGCTGCCGCTGTATCGTTACCTCGGTGGGGTGTATGCCCGCACTCTGCCCGTCCCTATGATGAATATTATGAACGGCGGCAAACATGCGCCGGGCGCTACCGACATTCAAGAGTTCATGATTATGCCGGTGGGCGCTGAAAGTTTTAGTGAGGGGCTGCGCTGGGGTGTAGAGATTTACCACAGCCTGAAGAAGGTGTTGGTTAGCAAAGGGCATCGCACGCTGACCGGTGATGAGGGTGGGTTCGCCCCGCAGGTCAAGACCAACAGCGAAGCGTTTGACCTGATTCTGGAAGCGATTGAGAAAGCGGGTTATACGCCGGGCGACCAGATTATGCTGGCGATGGATCCGGCTGCCTCTGAGTTTTATAAGGATGGCAACTACCATCTAGATACGGAAGGCAAGGTGCTGACCGGTGAGGAAATGGTCGATTTCTGGGTTTCCTGGTGTGACAAATATCCTATCATTTCGCTTGAAGATGGGCTGCACGAGGATGATTGGGATAGCTGGGCGCTGCTCATGGAAAAAGTGGGCCACCGGGTACAGATTGTGGGGGATGATCTGCTGGTAACGAATGTGAACCGGATTCAGACCGGATTTGAACGTAAAGCGGCTAACAGCCTGCTGTGTAAAGTGAACCAGATTGGGACGCTGACGGAGTCGATTGCCGCCGTGGAGATGGTGCAGCGGCGCGGCTGGACGGCCGTTGTTTCCCATCGCAGCGGTGAGAGTGAGGATGCAACTATTGCCGACCTGGTGGTGGCCCTCAACGCCGGCCAGATCAAAACGGGCGCACCGGCCCGCAGCGATCGGGTGGCCAAATACAATCAGCTCCTACGCATTGAAGAGGATTTGGGCGAAGCGGCTGTTTATCCCGGTCGTGCTGTTTTTACAAACTTGTTGACATAAATACTACCTAAAGGAAATAACCATGATTAGACTTGATGATGACTTTGACCCTGAACTACCGGACATACTGCCCCAGCCGGACGAAGAGGATGAACAGACGGAGGCTAAACCGGAACCGAAACGGCCGTTGCTGGAGCGTATGCTAGAAACGCGCACCATTACTATTTTTGGTGAAATTGATATGAAAATGGCTCAAGATGTGGCTCAAAAGCTGCTGGTGCTGGATGGAGAATCCCATGAGCCGATTAAAATCTTTATTAATTCGCCCGGTGGTCATGTGGAGTCAGGCGACACTATCTTTGACATGATTCGTTTTGTGAAGTCGCCGGTGCAAATAGTGGGCACAGGCTGGGTGGCCAGCGCCGGGGCTTTGATCTATGCGGCGGCTGAGCGGGAAAACCGTTTTAGCCTGCCCAATACTCGCTTTCTGCTGCACCAACCTATGGGTGGCGTGCGCGGTCAGGCAGCCGACATTGCCATTGAAGCCGAAGAGATTCTCAAAATGCGGCAGCGGTTGAACGAGATTTTTGCCCGGCAGACGGGCCAGCCGCTAGAGAAAGTTGAAAAAGATACCGACCGTAATTATTGGATGACGGCAGCCGAGGCGCAAACGTATGGCCTGGTGGGCCAGATTATCCAATCGGCTGACGAAATATAAGGCAATAAATAGTGTGTAGTGCGTAGCAGACAATAGGCCAACGCTACGCACTACGCACTATACAATGGGCTAACTTTCATGAAAGAACTACTCATTTTACGTCACGCTAAGTCTAGCTGGGGCAACAGCCGTCTGGCTGACCATGATCGGCCGCTCAATGAGCGAGGACAGGAGGACGCACCGCGCATGGGCCGCCTGCTGCGTGATGAAGGACTGACGCCCGACCTGATTATTACCAGCTCGGCCGAGCGCGCTTTGACCACGGCCGAATTGGCAGCCCTCCATAGTGACTATGAAGCCGGTCTGCAAGTTACCCGCGCTTTGTATCACGCCGATCCGGACGAATACCTGGCTCAACTGCGCCAGGTGGATGAGGCTCATACGCGGGTCATGGTGGTGGGGCACAATCCCGGTATGGAAGCATTGGTGGAGATGTTAACCGGCCACTACGAGCGCATGCCCACGGCCGCTCTGGCCCATGTGTCCCTGTCCATCAGCCGTTGGGAACGCTGCCGCGAGGGGATAAGCGGCCAGTTGTTGAACCTGTGGCGGCCCCGAGAATTATAGGACTACTACCCCCCCCGAATTCCCAAAGAGCCGTTTTCCGTTCTTCGTTTCTCGTTCCTACGAACCACTGGCATAAAGACGGCTGAGGCTTTTATTTTTAGCCGTCCAGAGGCCGACCAGGCCGATACGGAGTTCGTATAGGGAGGTAACCCCCTCAGGCACCTCGCGCATGATGTCTCGTTCCACCAGCCGGTTGAGGGCGGTCGTTACCTCGGCCGGCTGCAGCTTGAAGTCATATTGGGCCAAATATTGGATCAGGTCCTCAGGGTGGAAAGCGGTGTGACGGTCCATGAGGTGAGAAACGGCCGTAATCAACGCCCGTTCTGTGTGTGAGGAACGCTGCCACAAATAGGCAAAGTGTACTTCTCCCAAACTCAACATTTCATCCAGTGTGGCGTTTACATCTGAAATAGTGACATAGCCGCCCCGCTGGGCATTGGCCCGCTTTACCAGCGTGTAGCAGACCAACTGCAAAAAGTAGGGATGACCGGCCGTTACCCGCAGCACCTTATCCAGGGCCAGGTCATCATAAATCAGACCGGGGGCCACCGGCTCCAGGACCAGCCGCGTGGCCGCCTCCTCGTTCAGGTAGCCAATTCGCTGATAAAGCGCAATGTTAAATAAAACCGACCAATAATCGGCGCTCATTTCTTCCAGGCGGCGCGTGCCTACAAAGATGAAGCTGAGCCGTTCGCTGTGCTGCATCAGGTGACGCAGATAGGGGAACAGCGTTGGGGGTAAGATGCCGTCCTCTACCAAATTTTCAAACGCTTCAAACTCATCAAAAACAAGCAGCAGCATCATTGGCTCCGGCATTTTGTCACGTACCAGAGGTAAGAAATATCGTTCTAAAACGGCCGTTGGGTTTTGCTGCCATTCCGGCAGCGGGGGTACAGCAACCTCAATCTCTCGCAGCCGTAGGGCATCGGCAATTTGCCAGGCCAGCTCATGGAATAAGGCCGGCATACCGGGCGTTACTCCTAACGATTGGCAATCGATGTAGACCGGCACCAGGTGGGGGGGCAAATGATGGGGCAAACGCAGCAGGGCCGACGTTTTACCCGTGCGCCGCTGACCAACCAGGATCAAAATGTTGCGCTGGGCCACCCGACCGGCGTTTTCAGTAATAAAGTTAAAGAGTCGCTCCCGTCCATAAAAAAGGCTGCTGTTTTGACGCAGCGGTGTGCCCGGTACGTAAGGATTGACAATGGGACGGAAATCACGTATAGGTGGCAGCAGGTGAACCATATCGCCAAAGGCCGTCTGAATATCCTTCCGGTTGCGATCATCGTAGGTCAATGAGAGGGCCAGGCGAAAGCGATCTGTTGCCGGTTGCTCCAGCAGTGGTTCAATGGCAAAATTGATCTGCCGGCTGCGCCCTGACGGTAAAATAGGGATGGTTTGGGGAGCGCTGTGAATTTTGTAGGCCGGATTGTCATCCAGGGCCACCAGAAGATTTTCGGCAGGCGCCCGGCCGTTATTGTAGAGTTCCAGGCTGACGTCGGTACGGCCGTTAGGAACCAGGCGCTTCGTTTTCAGTCGGACCATTACCTCCGCCCGCCCCCGAATTTCCTCGATTTCAACGCTGACCAATCCCGACCAGCGACGAGCAACAGCGGCTACCAGGGTGCGCTCAATGTTCGGCTGCCAGACGGAGGCCCGTTCTTGCAGCCGCTGCAAGCGGGTACGGGCCTCATTGAGATAAACCAGCCGGTCCTCAAACAACTCCACCCGTTCGCTGTCGCGCAAACTGGTTAGCACCGGCAGCAGTTCGTCAAGCGCGGGTGAAGCCAGATCCCGATCGCCGACCGCCTCTAATAAATGGACCAATTCCGGTCGCAGCAGGCTCAATTCGGTGATCGAAGGAGCCTCAAGCAGCTTTTGAGCCGTGCCGTGAATAAGCTGCCAACGTTCCAGGTCATCCCACGGCGGTGTCTGCTGGCCGGCTTCACCCAGCACGCTGGTAATAATGGAGAGACCCGCCTGGGGCCGGTTGGCCAGCAGGAAGAGACCGTCGGCCAGGCCGGCTACCAGCCAGGCGCCTTCTTGCCGTGCCCGGTTGGCCAGATAAAGCAGAAAGTCAGGTGAACCACCCGTATGTTCATATTTTTGGGCCAGCCGGGGCAGGGTTTGGGACGGGCTTTGTTGTAAACGACGGAAAAAGCGGTTAGCTCGTGCTGCCGGCGTTTTGGCCTGGCGTACCAGGGCCACCACCATAACCCCACCTGCCAGGCCCACGACCAGCAGCAGGAAGGGTATATTTTGCCACAACCCTTCAGATTGAATAGAGGCCGGACCAGGTGGCGGTTCCAATATGCCCTGGTGAATACCATCATCATAGTGGAAGCGGTAGCGTACCGCCCCATTGGTTATGGGGGGATGGACAACAG
>JAWOIM010000770.1:0-7647 GCA_046484685.1 Chloroflexota bacterium
AATTTGCTGCATTTCGGTGGCCGTGAGGGTAGACCAATGGTCCAAGAGCCAATGGTCCAGGGCGTCATCAATGGCCATCAACAAGTTAATCAGTAACGTTTGGGGCAGATCGCGGCGAACGGCCCCCACTTGCTGCCCTTTTCCGATCAGGCCAACCAAAAACAGGTGCATCTGGCCAAAGGTACCGATCAGGCCGGTCTCTTCTAGCTGTTCCGGTGTCAGGCGGCTGGCCGACTTGACCAGGCCGAACACCCACGGCTGTTCATAGGCGGCAGTAAACTGCCGGCTGTATAAGGCGTGTAAGGTGGGCCAGAAAGAATCGGCCGTTACTGTAGCCATTGTTTCGGGTAAACCGGTCATCATATCACCGGCATAGGTAGTAACGGCCGTGGCATACAAATCCGCCTTGCCGTCAAAGTAATAGTAGGCGGCCCCTTTGCTAATGCCGGCCTCAGCCAGAATCTGGTTTAACGAAGCGGCTTCATAGCCGTGGGCGGCGAACTCTCTGGCTGCCGCTTCTAAAATGCGAGCCTGCTTTTGTGGCGACAATTTGTTAAATCGTGGTCGTGGCATAATTTTCCATCGTTTGTATAGACTTGAGCCTGGTCTTAGACCGCTCGGTCTAACCATGTGGTCTAAATTGTACAAAAATTAAAGTTGTTTGTCAATACGGCTCACCGAATGGGTCTGCGAAGTTGTTGGGGCAGATCTGTTGTAAGATTTCTCTCGCTGGTGGGCATGACAAAAGGGAGTATACTTCCTTCGCTTGTACAGGCTTATCCGGTATGGCATAATCCTGCTTATGGATTTATTTAACCACAAACGGCAGCAGCAAGTCGAAGAAGAGGCCCCCCTGGCCCACCGGATGCGTCCGCGCACGCTGGAAGAGTTTGCGGGGCAGGCCCACCTCATCGGCCACGGCCGTTTACTACGCCGCGCCATTCAGGCCGACCAGCTTTCTTCGCTCATCTTTTACGGGCCGCCGGGCACGGGCAAAACGACGCTGGCCATGGTCATTGCCAACTCTACCCAAAGCCACTTTATTACCATCAACGCCGTCCTGGCAGGAGTCAAGGAAATCCGGGAGGCGATTGCCGACGCCCAGGAGCGGCGCGCCCTCTACAACCAGCGCACCACCCTCTTTGTCGATGAGGTCCACCGCTGGAATAAGGCGCAGCAAGACGCGCTGCTGCCCCACGTGGAAAACGGCACCATTATTCTGATCGGGGCCACCACCGAAAACCCTTATTTTGAAGTCAACAAAGCGCTGGTCAGCCGCAGCCGCATCTTTCAGCTCCAGCCGCTGACCGAAGCCGACCTGCGCCAGATTGCGCGGCAGGCGTTGGCCGACCCGGAGCGGGGCTACGGTCGTTTATCCCTCCATATCGACGACGACGCCCTCGACCACCTGGTCGATGTGGCCAACGGTGACGCCCGCGGCGTCCTTAACGCCCTCGAGCTGGCCGTAGAAACCACGCCGCCGGACGAAAACGGCCGTATCACCATCAGCCTCGATGTGGCCGAAGAATCAATCCAGCGCCGCGCTGTTTTGTACGATAAAGAAGGCGATGTCCACTACGACACCATCTCCGCTTTCATCAAAAGTTTGCGCGGCTCCGACCCCGACGCCGCCCTCTACTGGATGGCCAAAATGATTTATGCCGGCGAAGACCCCCGCTTCATCTTTCGCCGCATGACCATCTTTGCCGGCGAAGATGTGGGGCTGGCCGACCCGCAGGCTATCGGTATCGTCACCGGCTGTTGGGAGGCGTTTGAGCGGATCGGGATGCCCGAAGGTCGTTTTCCCCTGGCCCAAGCCTGCCTCTACCTGGCCACCGCCCCTAAATCCAACAGTGCCTTTGCCTTTTTCGACGCTCTGGAAACGGTGGGCAAGGAGCGCGAAGCGGACGTGCCCAACCATCTGAAAGATGGCAATCGGGACAAAGAAGGTTTTGGTCACGGCCAGGGCTACCTCTACCCCCACGCCTACCGTGACCATTGGGTAGCCCAACAATATCTGCCCGACGCCCTGCAGGGCAAACTGTTTTACCAGCCGGGCGACCAGGGCTACGAACGCCAGATTCGGGATGAGGTGGCCCGCAAGCGGGAGGCCCAGTTGGCGGCCATGGTCGAAAGCGACCAGACGGCTCCGCCGGAAATTTTGACCACCAGCCCTACCGATCGGGCGCGGGACCGCTGGCTGCAGCGCACCATCTCCCAGGCGGGCCAAAATTTGGGCCAGATGCGGGCGCGTTTGTTTGAACTGGCCCAGGTACAGCGCCATCACCTGCTGCTCAACATCGGCGCGGGCAGCGGCCTGCTCACCTGGGAAGCGGTGCGCCAGGCCCCGGAGGGCGGTGTCTGGGCGCTGGCTACCGATTCCGCCGGCGGTGAGGCCCTACGCCAGCAGGCGGAACGGCTGCCGGAGTTGGAACGGCCGTTTATCCTTATCGGATCTCTGTCTGACCTGCCCACGATGCTGGCCCTGCGCGGCGATGATGAGGTGCGTTTTGACCGCATCCTGGCCCGCAACCCGCTCACCGGTCACCAGATTTCCCTGGCAGAATTGGCTGCTTGCCAGGAATGGTTGGCAGAAAACGGCCGTTTTCTCTGTGTCCAGACCATTCCCCGGCATGGCCAGCGGCTTTATGACCTGATTGACTGGCCCGATGATAAACTGCGCCAGCAGGTGACCGCCGCCGAAGAGGCCATCTACCAGGACGAAAATGATCCGCTCGTCAACTGGGCTGAGGCGGATTTAGAGGCTGCTTTTGTTCAGGCCGGCTGGCAGACCGTCACTCTCACCCCGGAAACCCAAATCGAACAGCGGCGTTTAACGGCCGATTCCTTAAACCGCTGGTTTAGCGAAACAGAAAACTACGCCACTCGTCTCACCTACGGCCAGCGCCTGGCCCAGGCCGGCCTCACCCCTAAACAAATTGAGCGAATAGCCACCCTCTACCGCCAACAGTTGGCCGACCAGACGGTAGCCTGGCGCACGCGCCTCCTCTATTTGGTGGCACAGAAAGGAATCTGAACCATAGGGAGGGAGCCTGACATGAAACGTGATTGAAGAAGCCCTCACGCATCACGTTTCACGCATCACGCTCATTTTTAACCCCGGTTAACTTTTATCTTATCCCTTCGTTAATTTATAACTGCACAAACGTGAAATTCTGGTTATACACCGGTCAATTTACAAATTAACGGGATGCCTTGATCCATCCTTCACAAACCCCCATAATGAAAGGCATGAGCGCAACACCTATCGTTGGCAAACGGACTATCACCCTACCTCGCCCGCGCCTGGCCCAACGAGGGGCCAGACCCATCCATTGGAAGCTGCCAAACTATTTTCTGCTGCTGCTGGCCCTGCTGGTGGGTGCGTTGATGCTGCTGACGCCGGCCTATTTACTGGTTCGGACCGTTGGCGCCGGGCAGTCGGCCGTTGATATGCTGCTGCGCCCCTCGACGATACAAACGTTAGGGCGTACGGTCTGGCTGGCGACCACGGTGACGCTGGCCTCGGCCGTCTTGGCCGTGCCCCTGGCCTGGTTGACCACCTGCACCGATCTGCCCGGCAAACGCTTCTGGACGGTAACGGCCGCTCTGCCCCTTGTGTTGCCCAGCTATGTGGGCGCGTACTTGTTTGTTTCCATTATGGGGCCGCGCGGCATTGCCCAGCAACTGCTGCAGCCGTTGACCGGCATTGAGCGCTTCCCTTCCGTTTATGGCTTTTGGGGAGCGTTTTTTGTTTTAACGCTGATGAGCTATCCCTACATTTTCCTCACCGTGCGGGCCGCCTTCAAGCGGCTGGATCCGGCAATGGTGGAAGCGGCCCGCAGTTTGGGCCAGACTCCCTGGCAGGCATTTTGGCGGGTGACGCTGCC
Source organism: Chloroflexota bacterium (assembly GCA_046484685.1). GTDB lineage: Bacteria > Chloroflexota > Anaerolineae > Promineifilales > Promineifilaceae > SLGK01. The sequence goes on from JAWOIM010000770.1 coordinate 3,891, forward strand.
CCATCTCCGTCCTTCAATTTGGGCCGGGGCACTGCTGGTCTCGCTCTATGTGCTGCGTGATTTCGGCGCGGTAACGATGCTGCGTTATGACACCTTCACCCGCATTATTTACATTCAATATGGCTCATTTACCAGCCGTTCTCTGGCGGCGGCCATGGCCCTGGTGCTGATTGCCTTAACGGCCGTTATCCTCTTCATGGAAATGCGCACGCGCGGCAAAGCCACTTATGCCCGCCAGTCGATTGGCTCAGCCCGCCAGGCGCGACCGGTGCAGTTAGGCCGCTGGCGCTGGCCGGCCCTCGGTTTTACCGGTGCTGTTGTGACCATTGGTCTGGTTATGCCCGCTGCCTGTTTAGTATACTGGTTGGTGCGCGGCCTGATGAACAGCCAGGTCTCCGTGGCTTTATGGCAAACTTCCTGGAATTCGCTCACCGTCTCCCTTATCGCTTCGGTTGTGGCTATTGCCGCCGCCCTACCCGTGGCCATTTTGTCGGTACGCCAACCCAGCCGCCTTAGCCATTTCCTGGAGCGGCTGACCTACACCGGCTTTGCTCTGCCCGGCATTGTGATTGCCCTGGCCCTTGTCTTCTTTGGGGCTAACTATACCCCCACCCTCTACCAGACATTGCCCATGCTGATTGTGGCCTATGTAATTTTATTTGTACCCCAGGCGGTAGGAGCCACGCGCTCCTCCCTGCTGCAGGTACCGCGCAGCCTGGAAGAGGCGGGACGCAGCCTGGGCCACAGTCCGCTGCACGTTTTTCGCCGGGTGACGCTGCCCCTGCTCAGCCCCGGCATGGCGGCCGGTATGGCTCTGGTTTTCCTGACCTGTATGAAGGAACTGCCGGCCACGCTGATTCTCAGTCCCTGGGGCTATCGCACGTTGGCTACTTCGGTTTGGTCCAATATTTCTGAAGCATTTTTTGCTCAGGCAGCGGCTCCGGCGCTGATGTTGATTTTGCTCTCGTCGATTCCGATGGCGTTTTTGACGCTGCGAGATAAATGATTTTGTGAAACGCGAGGCGTGAAACGTGATGGTTTTGCGCTGTTGTTGATTTGAAATAGTAACGGCCGATCCCAGATGAGATCGGCCGTTTTTTGTCAATTGTGTACCTTGACCATCCTCTCCCCAGTCAGTACAATCATCATAATAGCAATATTCAGCAATGTGTAAATCACCTCACAAATCCATATTAGCAGAATGCATATAATCGATACACAAGTAATAAAACTCTGTATACGCACTACGTCACATCCCACATAAACCATCCTGCAACAGGAGATCACCATGCGTTTTGATACCTATTACCGCTATGACCAACTGACCCAATTTCTACAGCAGTGGGCCGAAAAATATCCCCATCTATGCCGGCTGGAGAGCATCGGCCAAAGCTATGAGGGGCGGGACATCTGGCTGCTGCGTCTGACCAACTTTGACACCGGGCCGGACACGGAAAAACCGGCCTACTGGGTTGACGGCAATATTCACGCCACCGAAGTATCGGCTTCGACCGCCTCCCTTTACCTGGCCCACAAGCTGCTGACCGGCTATGCACAGGATGAAAAGGTACGCTATGCGCTGGACTCGCGAGCCTTTTATATTGTGCCCCGCCTGAACCCGGATGGGGCCGAATGGGCACTGGCCGACACGCCCAAGTTTATCCGCAGCAGCACCCGTCCTTACCCACGCACCGATGAACTGGACGGGCTGCACCAGGAGGATGTGGATGGAAACGGCCGTATTCTGCAAATGCGCCTCAAAGACCCCAACGGCGGCTGGAAACCCCACCCTGACGATCCCCGCCTTATGATCCCCCGCGAGGCCGACGAGCCGCCGGGCGACGACTTCTACCGGCTGCTGCCCGAAGGGCGTATCAAAAATTACGACGGCGTCACCATCGACCTGGCTCCCTCGCTGCAAGGGTTGGACCTCAACCGGCAGTTCCCCGTCTTTTGGGAACCCAATCAGTCCGGGGCCGGCCATTATCCTACCTCCGAGCCGGAACCACGTGCCGCCGCCCAATTTATCGCCGACCATCCCAACATCACCGGAGCTACCAGCTACCACACCTTCAGCGGTGTCCATTTGCGCCCGCCCACCAAAGGGGCTGACGACACCCTGCCCACCCCCGACCTGCATACCTACAAACGGTTGGGCGAAAAGGCCAAAGAGCTGACCGGCTATCCGGCCGTTTCTGTCTTCCATGATTTTAAGTATGATCCTAAAGAGTTTATCAAAGGGACGTTTGACGACTGGATGTATGAATTTGTGGGCGTCTATGCCTGGACTACCGAAATCTGGAGTGTGCAAAAGCAGGCGGGCATTGAGGATTTCAAATTTATCGAATGGTTCCGCGACCACCCGCTGGAAGATGACCTGGCCATTATGAAGTGGAATGATGAGGTGCTGGACGGCAAAGGTTACATTGACTGGTATGAATTTGAGCATCCCCAGCTTGGTCCAGTAGAACTGGGTGGCTGGGACACCTTTGTCACCTGGCGCAATCCGCCCTACAAGCTGCTGGAAAAAGAGGTGGCCCCGCTGGCCGACTTTGCCCTCTACTCCTGCCTGGTGTCGCCCAAACTGGAGCTGCACAGTCTGGAAACAACAAAAACGGCCGATTCCACCTACCACATCCGCGCCGTCTATCACAATACCGGCTGGCTGCCGACCAACGTCACCAAAAAAGCGCTGGAACAAAAGGTGGTGCGTGACCTGGAAGTGGACATCGACCTGCCGGACGGGGCGGCCCTGGTGACGGGCCGGCTCAAAACGAAGCTGGGCCAACTGGCCGGCCGCGATCAGAAGCCGAGCGCCCCCTTCTGGACCAGTGACGCTACGGCCGATCGGGCCAAAGTGGAGTGGGTGATTAGGGCTGAGGCGGGGAGTGTGGTGGAAATAACGGCCGTTCATCCCCGCGCCGGCACCGTCCGCAGCAGCGTGACGTTAGAATAATGCGAACAATGGATTATTTAAACACCCTCAACCCCCAACAACATGAAGCCGTCACCGCCCCCGACGGGCCGGTGCTGGTCCTGGCCGGGCCGGGCAGCGGTAAGACCCGCGTCCTGACCCACCGCATCATCTACTTGATCCGGGAGCAGCGCGTGGCCCCCTGGCAGATTATGGCCCTCACCTTTACCAACAAAGCCGCCCGCGAAATGCGTGAGCGGGTAGAAAAAATGGTCGAGGGCCACCTGCGCGGTCTGGCCATGGGCACCTTTCACTCAATTTGCGCCCGCATTTTGCGCCGCGAAGTTGATTTTTTGCCCTATTACGAACGCAACTTTGTCATCTTTGATACCTCTGACCAGCAGCAGCTTATCAAACAGGTGCTGAACGACCTCAACCTGGACGACAAACGCTACCCACCCCGCAAAATTCTGGGCCAGATCAGTAACGCCAAAAATGAGCTAATTACTCCCGACCAGTTTCAGGGCAACAACTATATCAGCGAAATTACCAAGCGGGTCTACGCCCGATACCAGATCGCCCTGAGCAACAACCAGGCGATGGATTTTGACGACCTGCTCATGAACGTGGTCCTGCTCTTTGACAATTCTCCGGATGTTCTGCAGCGTTATCAGGAGCAGTATCGCCACATCCTGGTTGATGAGTTTCAGGACACCAACACGGCCCAATATGCCCTGCTGCGCCGTCTGGCCCAGGGACACGGCAACATCTTTGCCGTCGGTGATTCCGATCAGTCGATCTACAAATGGCGCGGGGCCGACTTCCGCAACCTCAACCGCTTCC
>JAWOIM010000016.1:0-2930 GCA_046484685.1 Chloroflexota bacterium
CCTCACGTTTCACGTCTCACGCTTCACTCTCCTGGACCGCTTTCCGCGACGACAACGGTAATGGGGCCTGGGATACGGGCGAGGTGGCTTTGAGCGGGGCAGAGATCGGGGTGAATGGTTTAACGGCCGTTTCCGGTCCCAACGGCTTTGGCGAATTGAGCGGTCTGCCGGACGGCGAACATCTGCTGACGATTACGCCGCCGCCGGGCTATGCGCTGGTTGGCCCGGCCGAGCGGACGCTGTACGTGAATGGAGCGGACGTGATTCTGCCGCCGCTGGCCTTTCGCGTCAGCGGGGCCTTTATCGGGACGGTGTTTGCCGACAATGATGGCGACGGCCGTCAAGGCAGCAGCGGCAACGAGCGGGGCATTGGTGGGGTGACGGTACAGATTAGCGGCCCGGCCCCGACCAGCGTCGTTACCGACCTGAGCGGCCGTTTCCATCTCCACGACCTGCCCGACGGCGACTACACCCTATCCGTGACGCCGCCGAATGGGTACGCCCCCCTGCCGCCGCAGACGATTACCCTGGTTGATGGCGGCCTTATCGGCCTGCCGCTCCAGCCGACCGGCCCGGTGGTGGGCGTCATCTACGAAGATTGGGATGGGGACGGCCGTCGCGGAGCCGACGAGCCGCTGCTGCAAAGCGCCATCAGCGTCACTCTGGGCAGCGAGGCGGAGACTATCTTGACCGCCGGGCAGTTCCTCTTCTGGCAGCCGGCCCCCGGCAGCTATGAAGTGAACGCCATCTGGACGGGCATTGCTCCCCAGACGATCACCGTTGGCCCGGACAGCGGCAACGGCCTGGCCCTGGCGGCGGTGGACATCGGCACAGTGCGCGGCACAGTCTGGCACGACGCCAACAGGGACGGCCTGCGCCAACCGTGGGAGCTGCCTTTGGCGGGCGTTGCCGTGACCTTGAATGGGCAAAGCGTGGTAACGGATGAACACGGCCGTTTTGCTTTCTACGCCGTTGCGCCGGGCAGCTATGGGCTGACGACCGATCTGCCTGACGGCTTGACGGCTGACATGGGTTCGGTAATGGTGAGCGAAACCCGCGGCGCGGCGGTGGGTATTGCGGCCGTCGCCGACCAGCCGGATGGTGGGATGTTCAGGGTATATCTGCCGCTGGTGGTACGGCCGTGATGGAGTAGGGTCAGGCACAGGGCAACCAGGATCGTCTGCTCCGTGCCTGGCCTTACCGCCCAGCAGCAATAGTCACCAGCAAAGACGTATAAACATTTGGCGTTTGGGCTCCATCGAACCAGCGTCTCTTTTCCATGTCACAATACTTCCTCCCCTATCTGTTCCCTGGCGAGAGTCATACGAGAATCATCCTGTATACTCAAGCCAATTAAACAATATGAGAGGAAGTTATGCCATCGGATAGGTTTGCCTTTATCGTTCGCGTCTGGTTAGAAAAAAACAGCTCAACCTCTGACTCCCCCCAACTGCGGGGGTCTGTGCAAACCGCCAGTGCCGATACGGTCCGTTACTTCACCTCATTTGATGATCTGCCCCATCTGCTGCGTGAGCTGTCGAACCTGGACGCGGCCTTCGGCCAAAACCAGCCATCCACCCTCAACCCGCCAGAGCAAGCAGACCTGTGATTATTGTGACTCTTTGGGAATCAAAAGTTGTTCTGTCTATTGCGTATTGCGTATTACGTATCTGACCCCTTACGCAATACGCAATACGTAATACGATCCCCAAAACCCACCATTTTTCTATAGGAGGCTTGTCATGAATGGTTCTCGACTTATTCGTTTTGTGTTGGGCATAACGGCCGTTTTCGCCCTCATCCTCATCACCAACTATACCCCACCCTCGCTGGCCGCTACCGGTCCCTCACTCCTCACTGACGAACTGCGTCAGGAGGTACAAAAGTATGGGGAAATCCCCATCATTATTGCCCTGGACGTACCCGCCCATCGCGCCTGGCAAGAAAGCGGATCGAGCAGCACACCTGATCTGGCCCGGATCGAGCAGGTCAGCCAGGCAATTGCCCGTACGGCCGACCAACTGCTCGACCGGCTGTCCGGCGCAAATATCAGCCAGATCAAACGCTACGAGTACTTCCCCCTGCTGGCCATGATTGTCGATGAGGCCGCCCTGGAAGCATTGGCCGCCGACAAAACCATCATCGACATTGGTCTCGACATAGCCGTGCCGCCGGCCATGGATGATACCATTCCCCTCATCGGGGCCAACAACAACCATTTTCTCAACTACACCGGCAGTGGCTGGAGCGTGGCTATTTTGGACACCGGCGTAGACAAGAACCATCCCGCCCTGTTTGGCAAAGTCATCTCCGAAGCCTGCTACTCCAGCAACGTACCCGCTCAAGGTGCCACTTCCCTATGTCCCGGTGGGGCGACCAGTTCCACCGCAACCAATTCCGGCTTGCACTGCGCCACAGGCATCAGCGGCTGTGACCACGGCACCCATGTGGCCGGCATTGCCGCCCGGGTAGCGCCTGATGCCCGGCTCATTCCTATTCAGGTTTTTAGTCGTTTCAGCGACAGCGGCAGCAACACGCCCTGCCAAAATGTCAACCGCACCAGTCCCTGCACCCTTTCTTTTACCTCCGACCAGGTATCGGCTCTCAACCGGGTATGGGCACTGCATATTTCCGGCAATAATATCAACGTGGCCTCGGCCAATATGAGTCTGGGCGGTGGTTTTCATACCGGTCCCTGCGATCACTTGAGCCAATATAACGGTCTACGCCTGGCCATCAACCAACTGCGCGACCAAAACGTAGCCACTGTCATTGCCTCCGGTAACAGTAACTACCGCAACGCCATGGCGGCTCCTGCCTGTTTGACCCCGGCCATCAGCGTGGCCGCCAGCGACAAAAGCGATCAGGTGGCCAGCTTTTCCAACATCTCGGTCTATACCACCTTGATTGCGCCCGGCACGCCCATCCTG
>JAWOIM010000075.1:0-7650 GCA_046484685.1 Chloroflexota bacterium
ACGAATCACAGATCGCCCCATAAGGAGTTATCCGATGGTCAAAAATAATTTACAACAATGGTGGCAGTCGCCCAGGCAACGCCGCCAACTACTTACGGCCGTTTCTGGCCTGCTTATCATACTGGCGCTGGCCGGTAAATATTTCCTAGACCTGGGGACCTGGCACAATGGCCTGATGGCCGCTGCGGCCCTGGTAGCCGGCTCTGATATTGGCCAACGGGCCTGGTACAGTTTGCGCCGGCGACATATCAGCATTGAACTGCTGGTTACGATTGCCGCCGGCGGAGCGCTGTTCATCGGCGAGTATTGGGAAGCGGCGGCCGTTACCTTTCTTTTCCTCTTTGGTGCCTATTTGGAAGCGCGCACGCTGGGCCAGACGCGCAAAGTGCTACAAGGGCTGCTCGAACTGGCTCCCACCACTGCGCTTGTCTTGCGTGCTGGTCGGCAGACAGAGGTCATGCCCCATGAGGTGCTGCCTGGTGAGACGGTGCTGGTCAAGCCGGGGGCCAAGCTGCCGGTAGATGGCCAGGTGATAGACGGCCGTTCCGCTGTAGATGAAAGTGCTATTACCGGTGAATCCATACCGGTGGAGAAAGTGGCGGGAACGGCCGTGTATGCCGGCACCGTCAATCAGGCTGGACTGCTCAAAGTGCAGGCCACCGGCGTGGGCGCTGATACAACGTTGGCCCGCATCATCCGCCGCGTGGAAGAAGCGCAGGAAGAGAAAGCGCCTACACAGCGGTTCATTGAGCGGTTTGCCCGCTGGTATACCCCCTTTATTATTCTTCTCAGCGTCGTCGCTTACCTGGTGAGTGGTAACCTGGCGCTGGCCCTGACCCTGCTGGTTATTGGCTGCCCCGGTGCGCTGGTGATCTCGACACCCGTTTCGGTAGTGGCCGGGATCGGCCGGGCCGCCAAACGGGGTATCCTGATCAAAGGGGGTGAATATCTGGAAAACGCCGGTAAGATTACGGCCCTGGCCCTGGACAAAACCGGCACGCTTACTGCCGGCCGGCCGGTCGTGACCGACACCGTGTCGTTACTGCCTGAAATGGCCTATGCCGCTGGCTCCGATGAGCCGGGCAGCGTCGCCCGGCAGCAGTTGGTGCGCTGGGCGGCCATTGCCGAGGCTGGTTCGGAGCATCCGCTGGCGCAGGCTATTGTGGCGGCTGCTGACGGCAGCGACCCCCTGCCGCAGGCGGATTCGTTTGAGACATTTACCGGTCGTGGCGTGTGGGCCACTTACCTGGGCTATGAAATTGGCGTTGGTACACCGGAGCTAATGGCCGAAATGGAAATCTCCGTGCCGGGAGAAGCCCGGCGACAACTGGATCAATTACGGGATGAGGGGAAAACGGCCGTTCTCGTTGCTCTCGACAGCCGGATTATCGGTATTCTGGGCATTGCCGACCAACTGCGCCCCAACGCGCCGGAGATGATTCGCCGCCTGCGGGCTGCCGGGTTGAAGAAGATCGTCATGCTTACGGGTGATAACGCGCGTACCGCCCAGGCTATCGCGGTCGAAGCCGGTATCAGCGAGGTACATGCCCAACTCTTGCCGGAAGACAAGCTCGATATTATCCGCCAACTGCAAGAGGATGGATATGTGGTGGCCATGGTGGGCGATGGCATCAACGACGCGCCGGCTCTGGCTGCGGCTGACATTGGCCTGGCCATGGGTGCCGCCGGAACTGATGTAGCTATCGAAACGGCCGATATTGCTCTGATGACCGATGATTTGCTCAAAATCCCGGAGGCAATCCGGCTTTCCAAAGCAACGTTGAACAATATTCGCCAAAACGTTATCATTGCTTTGCTGACGGTCTCGATGCTGTTGGCTGGTGTCTTACTGGGCAAAGTTCATATGGCCAGCGGTATGCTCATTCATGAAGCGTCGGTGATGATTGTTATTTTGAACGGGATGCGCCTGCTGCGAGTGTAGACGCTTCCTCGTCACATCGTTTGCACTCCAATTCGTAGCCCAAAAAGCGGCGTCGGCCGGCCTCTGTCAGGACCCACGACCGTTCTACCAGCGGCGGATTATGGCGCACGTGCTGCCGGTGGCCGCAAGCCAGAATCGCCCGCCAGTCGCCTATCTCGTCCTGTTCATACCCGATTATTTTCTGTCTCATATCAGAAATTTGTGCTTGACATTGCCAATAAAACTGCTATCATTTGATTAGGAATCCTAAGCAATGACTGAACTAACCAATTTTGTTCTCGACCCCCATACCCATGAAGGCGACACGGCCGCCAAAATTGTCTTCTCATTGGAGCGATTATCCCACATTTTTCGTATCCACTGGTGGGAACAAACCAAGAATTTCCAGTTAAGCCCGCTGCAAATGCAGATTCTCACGATTTTACGCTTTCAGCTCCACCTCAATTCCGTATCGGCCATCGCCCGCTACCTGGAGTTGGCCGACGCTACCGTAAGCGATGCCGTGCGTGTATTGGGCCAGAAGCAGCACGTTGAAAAGAAACCGGACAGCGAAGACGGCCGTCGCCATACCCTCACACTAACTCCAACGGGTGTCGCCGTGGCCGAAGAGTTGGCCCTGTTTGCCAACCGGATTCGTGACTTTGCCAGCGCCTTGCCCAACCAAGGCGAACTGCTGGAGTCGCTGCTGCTGCTGATGCAGTCGCTGCAGCAAAACGGCTTCATCCCCATGCAGCAGATGTGTACCACCTGCCGCCACTTGCGCCACGGTGATGATGCACCGTTTTCCTATTACTGTCAACTGCTCGCCAGGCCGCTGGCGGTCCACGACCTGCGCATTCATTGCCCGGAGCATGAGGTAGTCGGGTAAAAAATTTTTACACTCTGTATTTAGGAATCCTAACTAAAAGAACGGGCTTTCAGACCTGACAGGTTTGTCACCAGATGTGTCAGGCAAAATATGGCCTCAAAAACCTGTCAGGTCTCTGGTGAAACTGAACGATTATCTAAAAGGAGCGTGATTATGAATTGTGACGTGTTTGATGCTTATGTAACCCGCCCCGACGGGCAACTAATGCACTTTGACGTGATTGTGCCCAGCGGCACTTCACAGGCAGCGGCACTGGCGTTTGGCCAGGCGTACCTGATGAGCGTGGGCGTAACCGACAGCCAGGTAACGGCCGATCGCTGCCGCTTTTGCCACGTGGAGCAGGCCACGCCGGAGATGGAACAGGCAATCGCTGCCCAAGGGTTTTTTATTTTACCGATGGAGGGCTGCCCGCCGGCCAGCAACCATCACAAGAATGGAGGTTAATCATGGAAAAAATTGATGGCTACACTTATGGAACGATGGCTATTGCCCCATCCCCCGTTACCCTGGCTGAGTTCGAAAAGCTCAAGGCAACCGTTTTGTTTGCTGACGAAGACGCCCGTTACCTGCAAATGGCCGGAGATGCATTGGCCGACCAGACAGATGAGATTCTGGATGTCTGGTATGGCTTTGTTGGATCACATCCGCATTTGCTGCACTATTTCACTGACGGGCAGGGGAACGCCCTGGCCGGCTACCTGGGCGCGGTGCGGCAGCGCTTCGGGCAGTGGATTCATGATTTGTGCCAACGGCCGTATGACCAGGCCTGGCTCGACTACCAGCACGAAATCGCCCTGCGCCACCATCGGGCCAAGAAGAACCAGACCGACGGCGCCGATTCCGTGCCACTCATCCATTTCCGGTATATGGTCGCCTTTATCTATCCCATTACGGTCACCATTCGGCCTTTTCTGGCGGCCAAAGGCCACAGCGATGAAGAAGTGGAAAAGATGCACCAGGCCTGGTTCAAAGCGGTGACGCTGTCGGTCATCCTATGGTGTCAGCCTTACATCAAGGATGGTGACTTCTAGCAACCTCCCATGAAAATATAGGTCAAGCATCCCTGCTTGACCGCGCCAACAGGGATGTTTGCGCTACCGGGTTTTCACTCCCGGCCACGCTGGCCATTTGTTGGTGCGCCGCGGCGCGTGTAGTCTCCTTCGTAACAAGGATGGATGACGAAGAATCCGCACTGAACCAGTCGAAGTGACCGATGACGGAAAGAGACTCTCCGTCGTCGGTCATCCGTCATTTTCATTTATTGTGTAACCCCGTTCAGGGTAAGCTCCTGTAGATTGCTAGAACACAGGCACTTGCTTTGATCTAAATCAAGGACGGCCGTTTTCCTTTCAGTTAAACTACTGTCATGGAAACAGATATTGCCTGGCTGCCTCAAATAGATGAAGCGCTTTGCACCGGCTGTGGTGATTGTATCATTGTTTGCCCGACCGATGTATTGGTGCTGGCTGACGAGATAGCTATTCTTGCCAAACCGGATGCCTGCAACTATTGCGGCGCGTGTGAAACAGTATGTCCGGTTGGGGCGATTGTTCTACCATACCAGATCATTCTGGCGCCTGGCGTCTGATTAATTTTAAGGAGACACAATGAACAACGATTTCGTATTAGACATCTGTTACGTCTTTTAGCCCAACGTGCGCCGGCAGCGGCCACGGCTGTTTTTGCCCAACCTGACCATCTGCAACAGGCTGCTGAACTTTTGTCCTCTCAGCAAACGGCCGTTCATGAACCCTGAGTCTAAACCCACACAAACAGGCCCGCGCTACTGGTGGCGGGCACCCCTGATGTTCATGGCCGCGCTGGCCCTGCTGGCCGGCCTGTGGGGCGGCGTCCAGCGTATTGGCTGGGCGCTGCCCACTATCACCCTCTACCTGCCGGCCCAGCACGGCCCGCTGATGGTGTCCGGCTTTTTGGGAACGCTGATCAGTTTAGAGCGGGCGGTGGCCTTGAGCCAGTTTCAAAACGGCCGTCGCAGCTACTACCTGGTGCCACTGCTGGCCGGGCTGGGGGCGCTGGCGCTGGTTCTGACCATCGACCCTCTCATCGCCCGTGGTCTGAGCAGCCTGGCCGCGCTGGGGCTGGTCCTTATCTTTGTCGTTATTTGCCGCTTACAGTGGACGACAGACCATTTGGTAATGGGAGTGGGGGCGCTGCTCTGGCTGGTGGGCAACAGTTTGTGGCTGGTTGGTTATCCGTTATACCAGGTGGTTCCCTGGTGGGCCGGTTTTCTAATTTTGACCATTGCCGGGGAGCGGCTAGAATTGGGGCGGGTGCTGCTGCATAATCGGGCTACACGCCTGGCCTTTTTAGTAACAGGTCTCTTCTTTTTAGCCGGGCTGCTTTTTTCGCTGGTCGCTTTTGATGCCGGGCTGCGGCTGGCCGGTGTGGGCCTGGTGGCCCTGGGCCTCTGGTTACTCCGCTTTGACATTGCCCGGCGCACTATCCGAAAGACGGGACTGACGCGCTTTATTGCCGCCTGTTTGCTGCTGGGCTACGTCTGGCTGGTGGCCGGGGGGTTGCTCTGGGCGGCGTATGGCGGGCAATACCTGGCCGGACCCATCTATGACGCTATGCTGCACATGATTTTTATGGGTTTTGTCTTTTCCATGATCTTTGGCCACGCACCCATCATTGTGCCTGCGCTGCTGGGTGTACAGGTTCCCTATACGCCGCTCTTTTATATTCACCTATCGCTGCTCCATCTTTCCCTACTGCTGCGGGTAGGGGGGGATTTGTTGCTGTGGCTGCCCGGCCGGCGCTGGGGCGGCCTGCTGAATGGGGTAGTGGTGCTGCTGTTTTTGCTGGTAACGGCCGTTGCGATTATTCGCGGCCGGCGGCGTAGTGACCGGTAATCAGTAATCAGTATTAAGTATTCGGTGTAGAGTTGGTCTATGGCAAAAATACCCACTTCTCTCCCTTTGCGGCTGCTGCAAGGCGGCGCGGCGCTGACGGCCAAAACGTGGCCGCTGATGGGCCGGCTGCTGCCGGAAAAACTGGAAATTGACGACAATAATTCCATCTGGACTGCCGGGACGCCCGACTACCGGCCCGGACCACCGCTTGAGGGTTCCATAACGGCCGATCTGGCCATCATCGGCGGTGGTTTTACCGGCATCAGCACTGCCTATTACGTCAGCCGGCATTTGCCCGAACGCAAAGTGGTTCTTTTAGAAGCGGGCGCACTGGCCAACGGGGCCAGCGGTCGCAACGGCGGCCTGGCGCTCAACTGGATCAACGGCATCGACACCAGCGATCCCGACCTGACGCGGCGCATTCACCGTCTGACCAGCGACGGTTTGAGGGCCATACGCGGCCTCATCGAACGCCACCAACTGCTGGTTGACCATCGTTTCGACGGCACGCTGACGCTGCACACCAGCCAGGCGCGGGCCGAAGCGGGTCAGGCCGAGGTGGAATATTTACAAAGCCTGGGCATCCCCATTCAATTCTTGTCGCCCAACGAATTGGCGCAGCAGTTTGCGGCCCAAAACGTCTACGGGGCTACCCTGGAGCCGGATACAGGCCAGATCAACGGAGCGCAGTTTGTGCGCAGCCTGCGCCCCGTGCTGGCCGAGCAGGGCGTGAGTATCTACGAACAGACGCCGGTGCTGCATGTGGAGCCGGGCCGCCAGCTTCGCCTGACGACGCCCCAGGGGGAGGTTCAGGCGAGCGCAGTGGTTCTGGCCACCAACGGCTATACCAGCAAGCTGGGCCTTTTTCGGGACGCGCTCTTTCCCCTCCATTCGAGCGTGTTTGCCACGGCCCCGCTCACGGCCGATCAGCAGGCAGCGTTGGGCTGGCGTGGTTATGCCGGGTTTGCCGACGATCTGGATCGGATTTCATATGGGTCGCTGTCGCAGAACGGCCGTCTCCTTTTCGGCGGCGGCAGCAACCCCTCCTACCATTACCGCTTCAACAACCGCACCCGGCTTGCCGAAGATTCGGCGGCGGCCCGCCGTGCCCAGCGGGTCATGGAACAAACGCTGGCCGGTTATTTCCCCTATGCGCCCTCGCTGCCCATCACCCACCGCTGGAGCGGTGTCCTGGGTATTACCCTCAACCGGCAGCCGATTTGGGGGCGGTGCGGAGAGTACAACAATATCTACTACGCGCTGGGTTACTGTGGCCACGGCGTCAATCTGGCCAATCTGGCCGGACAGTTTATCGCCGACCTGTACGCGGGTGATGACGGCCGTTGGCAGGGTTTGCCCTTCTACCAAAACAGCTACTCGCCCATCCCGCCCGAGCCGTTTCGCTGGCTGGGCTATCAATTTTTCACCCGGCTGACGGGGCGTTCGCCGCGAGTGTAGTGAGAAGGAAGGACGTAAGAAGTAAGAAGTAAGAAGGAATGTCAACAGGACTAATCCTTTTCCCCAACCCCCACCCTAAAGATCACTCTTTTTTCATCCTTTTTCCCGGCCTGGAGCGATAGGCAGACAACGGCCGTCTTGCTACCATTCAAATATGGACGAGACATGCCGGGTTTTTCTGATCGGGGACTCCCTGTTTGTGGAGACGCTGGCCCAACTGCTGGCCGCTGAAACCTGGGTGACGGTGACGGGTACGGCCGTTTCGCCCCACACCGCTTTGACCACCCTCGACGCCGATTTGCCCCACCTCATCATCCTGGCCTACGCTGGCAACCAGCCGGCCCACTCCCCCGACCCGCTCCTCGACCATTACCCGGACCTGCCCATTATCTGCGCCGACCTGAACCGCGACTACGTCCAGGTCATTACTAGCCACCGCGTCAACGCCCGCCGCGCCGACCTGCTGGCGGCCATCGCCGAGATAGTAAACAGTAAACAGTAAACAGTAA
>JAWOIM010000138.1:0-6186 GCA_046484685.1 Chloroflexota bacterium
TGTTTGGGCCTCGATTGTGGCAAACCAGCGAATGTCGTCGTGGGCCTGATTGACCATAAGCGAACGGCCGCTTTGGGCCACCGTGCCTGCCAGGCCGGTACCCATGGGGATACGGGTCCCCAGCAAATCTTTGCTGGCCGGGCCACGCACCACGCTAAATTCAAGTTCGCGCGTTCCTTCCATGACCAGCATAAAGGTGCCTGCTTCTGTGTCCAGCAGTTCCATCGACTTGTCAAGAATCAGGTTGAGTAACGGCTCCAGGTCAAGGGTTGAGGTCAGGGACAGGGTGACTTCGTTGATGATTTCCAACTGTTGGGCACGTTTCTTCAGGGTTTCACCCGTTTGCAGCCGTTCCAGGGCAATGGCTACCTGGTCGGTAAAGGTCATAAACAGCTCTTGTTGGTAAGCGCTCAAGGATTGATGGTAGCGACGAGCCAGGAGGATGCCCAACGTTTGGGCACCGGCGTTAAGGGGAGCAGCAATACAAAAACGGCCGTCTTTCTCCACCTCCACCCACGATTGCATCTGCCCCCTTTGCAAAACGTCGAGCAGGTGCGGTTCCGGCACCGACTGATTGGTCCCTTCTCGCTGCGGCATACGCTCACCATCCTCCAGGTAAAAGACGGGATAAATGCGGTCTATATCTATCGTGGAGGCCCACAACACAACAACAAAATCATCCACCGCAAAATGGCGCTGGTAGTTGGTATAGGTTACTTCCAGCATATCATCCAGCGTAATGGTAACGTTGAGCGTGCGCGAAAACTGGCTTAACTGATCCAGTTCAGCCACCCGCTGCTCCAGCCGCTGCACTACATTGGCCCGTTCCAGTCCCAGGAGTGCCTGGTCGGCCAATGTTCGCAAATAATGCAAATCCCCCATTTGCACATAGGTCTGGGCCGTGGTTGCCTGAATGGCCAGCCAGCCCAATAACTCTTGCCCATTTTGCATAGGGACCAACAGTTCCGCATTCAAAAGCGCCACCTGCTCCTGCACGGCCAGTAACGCCTCCGGCCAGACACGCTCATCGGTCAGGTCTACGATGTCGTCGTGCTGGCGCAGATAGGCAACGACAGCCGAGTCGGGATCGACCTGCGTGACGGGCAGCGTGTGGCCTGTTTGACCATTCATATGCAAGCTAAATGTAGCCGCTTGCCGGTCAAATAAATAAAGATGGGCCGCGGTAGACGGGAGCGCCTGACGGGCATAATTGAGCAGCATCTCGACGACTTGATCCACGCGAACGGCCGTTGTCAACTCCCGATTATACGCCCGCAGCAAACTATCATAGTCGGTATAACCCTGTCCTCGCAAATAATCCAACAGCCGGGGTAAACGCTGCCGCACCGGCTCAAAGACAAGCACAACAAAAACCACCAGCAGCACCAGCAAAATAGGGAAATCCAGGAACAAATCACGCCCCAAAAAAGCCGTTGACATTCCTACGAGGACGAGCGTCAATGCCGCTACCAGCACACCCGTTAACAGCGTAGCAGCCAGGCGATCTTCTAAAAATGTCTCCATATCCAGCATACGGTAACTGACCAGCGCATAGCCAATAACAAGCGGATAAATCAATAGAGGCGGAAGGAAAAATTCTGGCGCAACCCAGCTAATAGTTAAGGGGGTTACAGAGGTAATAATAAAGAGCAGCAGCGGGGCAAAAGCAATGATAGATCCTATCGTTACGACGCGTCCCTGCTGCCGTATTAAGGGCGACGGGGACCAGCGGGTACGATAAATAATGAGGCCAACAGAGCTAATGAGGGCCAGGCCACTCACCAGAAGAGAGGCACGCCAGGCCGCCAGGAAGGCCCAAGGATTGGCAGCGCCATACATAGACCACAGCACCCAACCCGCCAACACGGTCCCGAACAGCAAGAGCAGCCAGCGCCAGTAGGGTCGTTTTTCCAATGCCTGAATCTCGTGCGGAAATATGGCAACCAGAAACAGATTGAGTAAGCCAAAAGTGGGCAGGGCGATGCCCCATAACGGCAGAAAATATTGAGCCGCAGCCTGATCAAACAGCCCGGCCATTAATATAGCACCCAAACTGACAAAGAGAGCAAATATCTGGACCGATTCGGACTGGGGCCGTGACCAGAAAACCCAAAGCCCCAAGCCCATCACGACCAGGCTAACCAGGTAGGGCAGCCAGAATTGAACCCGCAGACTGCTGCCGGGAAAGGGGGTAAGCGTAAAGCTTTCAGTACGGGTGGTTACTATCTCAGTTCGAGGCAGAGGCCAGGCTTCGACGGCCACCTCAAAGCTAATGTCTACCTGACTGTCCAGGCCATGATGCCGCATCAAAGTCCAAAAGGCCCTGTTTGACTCAACCGGCAGCCCGTCAACGGCCGTTACCCGCGCCGGAAAAGCAATGGGTGGCTCTAATTGAGCAGCCTGCCAACCGGCATCACTCATACCCCCACTGACCACCAGATTGGGATCCAGCAAAAAGCCGGGAAAGGGAGTTTGATCTACCCAGCGCCAGGCAACCAGCGGGGACAGCAGTAAAACCAGACAGCTTACTGCCAAAGCTCCACTAACCAGTAGCAATCGTATGCGCTGGAAGGAAATGTTTTCCACTATGATTCCTGATCGGTGTTCAGTATTTAGTACTCACTATTCAGTATTCAGTGTTCAACCTACTGGTCATTCGTTACTGATTACTGAAACAGGTGCTAACCCTACATAATTATTGATCAAACGGCCGTCTTCGGCAACCAAACCGCGTGGCTCTTTAGTCACGTTATTCAGGAGGGTGAGTTCTAAACGATATGAACGAGGCGTTAAATCGGGGGGAATTATCATGGCCAAGGTCATCACGGCCGTTTTCTCCCCCGCTAATTCGGCCATAGTTGCTTCAGCAAAAGCCCGCATATGGCCCTCATTGTCTATCAGTTGCAGCCAGACCAGATCATGGGCAAACTCATCACCGGACGGAAGCTGCCAGTACAAGTCTACAGCGAATACATCTCCCGCCAAGAAGCGGCGGTTGTTGTATTCATAACCCACCAGTTCAGCCCCATTGCGAAAGCGCCAGGTTTGGGCGTTGGGAACTGTTTGGGGCAGATCGGGGCGGGGTTCAATCAGAATGGTAGCCAGTTCCAGGGCATCGCCCAAGCCAGTGCCGTCCCCAGCGGTAATGCCCAGCCGGTACCCTGCATCGGCCGCATAAAAGCCAATATTCAGGCGTGCCTCGGCCGGGACATAGGCCGTCTCCGGCAAATAGAGCCGGATCGATTCTACAAAGCGGTCACCCGGCTGCCACGCACTGCTGGGGAAGCGCCCCAGACCCGGATGAGTGTCTCGCTGGGCAATCAGGTTGCCATATTGGTCAATCAGGTGAACAAAAAACAGGTAATCCCCGGGTGGTTGGGCCTCTACCTGCCAATACAGGTCAATATCTAGCGGCTGACCAGGGGCCAATGTGGTTGTGCTAACTTCATAGTCACGCAGGGTGACAAAAGCATCGAACTGGGCCAGGGGCGTGTTTACGTTGTGTGATGATACGGCCGTATCGCCAAACGAGGGTGGCCGCCCATAGGCCGGGGCCAGATAGCCCACCAAAGCAACCAGCGTCAGCAGTCCCATGCCGGCATTGACGCCGATGGCTGCCCAGAGATCGCTGCCAGGGCGTGGGGAAAGGGGCGTGCGTAGGAGAAGACGACACCATTCGCTCAGGCCATAAAAGATGAGCAGCCCCAGCGCCGGCAGAGCGGGGAAAAAGAAGCGACCCATCGGTCCGGCCGTGCTAACCATCATATAGTTAAATAGCACCCCGGCAAAAATGAGAACCGTCAGCGGCAGCAGGGCCAGGGCCAGCCCCGCCTGCTGCCATTCACGCCGGCGACCGCTCAGCAGAGGCACAAAGAGGCCCAGCAGGGCCAGCCGCGTAAACCAGCGCAGCCCCTCATATACGCCATCCGGTAGAGGAATCTGGCCGTAGCCAAAGCGTCCCCACAGGCTGGTCCAGGCATACGGCATTTCAGACACGGCCAGCCAAAAGCTTTGTGAGGGGTCACGGCCGCCCCACAGGGCAGTCATTGTCTCAAAACCAGTCAGTTCACCGTAGAGCAATTGGTTACGCACAAACCACCAGCCGACCAACAGCAGCGTCATGCCTGCACTGAGCAAACCGACCTGGAGCCACTGTCGCCACTGCTCTTTTTGCCAGGCCGTATAGGTAACGGCCGTAGCTACCACCAATCCCATCGCCGCCATACTAAATTTGCTCATCAAGGCCAGTCCGTACAGCAAACCAAAGAGCAGGCCCCAGCGCCAGGACAAATCGGTCTCGTCACGCAGCAGGCGCACGCTGGCCAACAGCAGCGCCCCGCCGGCCGCCGCCGCAATGACATCATTATTGACCGCCCCCGCCATATAAACAAACATCGGGTTAAAGGCCACAAAAGCAGCCCCACCCAATGCCAGCAGCGGCCGTTCTGGCCAGATCGCCCGGCCAACAGCCCAGGTCAACCAGACCGTCATTGCCCCCAGCAGTACGTTGACCGCCCGCATTAGTCGCGCCGCCAACAGTTCGGCCGGCCAGGGGAATCGCTTGGGCGGCCCATGCAGATATTGGTTTTTATTGTCTACCCCTACTTCCCAATAGCGATAGTTCCAGAAAGGGTTGGTGGGGGGTTGGTAGCAGACATCACGTCCGGTGTCGATCCAGAAAGTAGCGGCAGCTCCCAGCAGATAGTAGAGAGGCGGGTGATGGGCCTGAGCGCGGCAGTCACCCTGCCCCTGCACCGGCAAGGCCCCTTCCTGAACCAGGTGGCGCACAAAGCGATAATGGCGCAGCTCGTCCGTGGCCTCATGCAAGGGGCTGACCAGGCTGTAGGCCAGGCTGAGCATAACAAAAGTGGCTAAAATAAGGGCAATGCCCCGGTGTTCCTGTTTAATCTTTCTCACGTATCACTTTTCACCCACCGGTTGATATACGCCAGTGATTGGTGGTGGAAGTAGGTGTTGTACTTCTTACAGTCAGAACTGTGCATTATACCTGATTTGAGCTATTCTGACGTAAAGAAAAACGGCCGTTTCTCATCAAATTTTGACAGAGATTGTTAATGTGTGTGGGTTCCTTCCTGTAAGTGCCAGGCTTTCCTAATCTGCCGGTGCCAGGGCACATTCTCCAGAAAAGAGCGGCGAGTTGCTGGGTGGGTGATCTGGCCGGCGCGCGTTTGTAGCGTCTGATAAGCCCGCATTAACAAAGCGGCGGCCCGCTCATCGCCGATGGTTTGCAGCAGTTGATAGCCGATGAAACAGAGCCGGGGATCCTCTACCGGCTCTGCCGCGTTCCAGAAAAAAGCAAGGGCTGCCTGACCAGACTGAACGTCCCCTTGCGCCAGATGGAGTTTGGCCAGGGCTATATTTGTTTCGGGCAACAGTTTGTTGCTTTTAACAGCCGCCGCTTCTTGCAATACGGCCGTTGCTGCCGGCCACTCTTTTAGTTCAAGCAACACCTCTGCCAATCGGGTCAGGGTTGCCGCTTGCTTGCGGCCATTGATCGTCTGCTGCAAAGCCAGGGCCTCCTCATAATAACGGCGAGATTGGGCATAATTGGCTTGCACAAAAACGATGTCTCCCAACTCACTCAAAGTCAACCATTCGCCATGACGGTCGCCAACTTCCCGAAAAAGAGACAGGGCTTTTTCCTGGTTGTGCCAGGCATTATCATAATCACCAGAAACTTTAGCCACAGAACCCAGGTTATGGCAAGCGATTGCTATCCCCAATGGTGTGCTAATATCCTGAAAAACAGCCAGTGCTACCTCATATTGGCGGCGTGCCTCGCTATAATCTCCGCTGTCTTTGGCCAGCAGCCCTAACCCAATCAATGTATTCGCCTCGCTGTGCCGGTCGCCAATGGAGCGCACGATGGCCAGATTTTCTTCGTAATAACTTCGGGCACGCTCCCCATTATCCTGCGCCCTGCCCATACGCCCTAAGTTACCCAAAGTGATGGCTTCTCCCTGTCGATCACCACTAGTGCGGCGCAGGGTCAACGCTTGTTGATAATACGCATTTGCCATATTAAAATCGCCGGTGAGTAAGCCAACATTGCCCAGATTGTTGAGAATATATCCTTCCTGGCGGCGATCAGCAGTGGCCTGTGCCAGGGATAGCGACTGTTCCATATAGCTGCGGGCAATAGCGTAATCGGCTTGTTGGGCCGCA
>JAWOIM010000148.1:0-5627 GCA_046484685.1 Chloroflexota bacterium
ACCAACAGCACCAACCCTATTACCACAATAATTCGTAATCTCGTCATTTCTTTTCACCTTCCACTTCTTACTTTTCACTTTTTACTTCTTACCTCTTACTTTTTACTTCTTCCTTCCTACTACCCTTCCCAGCCGGCCAAGCGGGCCATCAACACCCACATCGCCTTGGCCATACGCAGACGACCGGTGGCATTCAGGTGACCGGCGTTGACCTCATCCGTGTATTCGGGGCAGAGGGCGATAATGCCGTTGCCGGCGTTGTCATAACATGGTTCGCCGTCAGGTGTGTGGGACATAATGTCGGCAATATCCATCAGGATGCCGCCGTTAGTCGCCACGTAAGTGCGAAGCTGCTCGTTAAATTCTCGTGATTCAATATAACTTAGCCGGGCCAGTCCCAGCGTCCACCAAATAATCTCGGTGTCGCCGAGCTGCGCCTGCAAGGCTTCAATGTCCCGGTAGTCAGGCAGGTTGGCGTCAGCATCGTCTATAAAAAAGAGGCTGATATTAGATCCCTGGCCGGCGTCCACATACCCCATCTTAAAGCTGACGTAATCATATTGCTCATCTGGCGTTAAGCTGTTCATCCGCTCAATAAAATAGCCGACCTTATTCCACCAGCCGGGATTTTGGCCGGGAGGAGGATTATGGAACTCAAACTGCCAGTTGCGGTGGTCATATTTGGAGTCGTAGACGATCTCAGCAGCCGGCAGATCCCGGTCGCAGCGGTGGGGGCGCCGCTCAAAATTGTTCATCAGGCATTCCAGACCATCTTGAATGTTGACGCCAACGGAGGCATGGCGGAAGAGCCAGGTAAGCTGGGCGGCGGCAGTGATGTATTCGTCAGGTATGTCGTGGAAGCGATCAATATCCTGGTGGGTAACGGTGAGGCCGGTGGTGGTTACAGGTGTAGTGACGGGGATAGGAGGGGAAACGGCCGTGGGTTCGGCCGTGGCAATGGGGGTGGCTGCTGTTGTTGGGGTGGGTTCCGCTGCCGGTGTGTCGGTGGCCGGCAGGGTGGCAGATGAGGTAACGGTGGCTGTGGGCACGCTGGCAGACTGTTCCGCTTCAGCCGTAAGCGCCGGCTGTGAGGGTGTTGCCGGCACTGGTTGAGTGGCACCGGTCTGTTCTTCTGCTGCTGGTGTCATACTGGTACAGGAGGTGACCGCGACCATAGTCATGGCCATCACGATGACCAGAATAACGCTCGGAAAGGCCGAATAAACTGTTCTATAACGCATATTGGTCCCCTTCTTCATAAACTGCTTAAGAATATCAACATAAAATAGTAATAGCATAGTAAAATTGTGTTGTATTGTTAGATCAATCAGCGGCTGTTTACAGAGACAAATGCTGGTTGAAAATGATTACCGGGAAAAAACAATTATGAAATGGTTTATATCACGCTTGGGAAGTAAAGGGTCTGTTGAGTTGACCAAGACGCTCGTTCACCTGCTGCTGGCAGCCATTATCTTATTGGCTGGTCTGGCCGGATCAGAAGTGGTGGGGGCTGCCCCAGGGTCTGTAACAAGCTGTAGTTCACCGATAAACATCTCTAATTCACCCGGTTTTACGTCCGCCGATCCTTTTGTTTTAGCCGATCCGACCGGTACTGTTCACCTTTTCTGGGCAGAGAAGGCGACCGGTCAACCCAATGAAAGTCCTAATATACCTGATACGGTTATGTATTCAAGTTGGAACGGCCGAAACTGGTCCGAACCGGTTGATATTTTCATCTCACCGCCTGAGAATTTTAACCGAAAAATAGCCGGTATTCGTGGTGTTCTGGACGATAAAGGGCGCATTCACCTGGTCTGGATGGGACCGGATGACATGTTTTTTTATGGATCGGTCTATGCGGCTGATGCGGGTAACGCACAGGCCTGGCATGGTCCAGAGCTGTTGGCCGATGACCAGACAGGCACCCAATATTCGGTAGGCATTACCTATCAGGCCCCCGACACCTTACACATTATATATGGCAGCGATCCCGCCAATAGTGCCAATCGGGTCGTCTCCTACATCCGTTCACTGGATAATGGCCAGACCTGGTCCACACCGACCGAACTCCATGCCTTCCCGGACCCCCAGCGTGGAGCCAGCAATACGCGCATCCATACCGATCCCTTTCATCCGGAGCGTGTTTATGCCACCTGGACAGAATGGGACGAAACCGGTAATGGCCAGGTCATTTATTTTGCCCGTTCCTTGAATAGGGGTGACACGTGGGCACCGCCGGTGCCGCTGGCCATTAGAGTCGGCAATGAGTATCAGCGAGATTGGACCAATCTGGTCGCCCTGGATGAGGATCAACTTATGGTTTTTTGGTCTGGCGGGTTTCGAGCCTATCCCCAATCCCAATACTCTTATGATGGGGGTGTAACCTGGACCGATGCTATAGACACGCTTTATTGGCTAATTGCCGATAATGGGTATGCCGAATTTATCCGTGATCACGAAGACCGGCTGCATCTTTTCATTACCCGGCGTGTACGCGAAGGCTATGGGTACAAATGTGAGAATATCCCTGAATGCAGTGGTGAAGGCAACGCTATTTGGCATAGTGTATGGCAAGGGGGAACATCCTGGTCTGAGCCAGAACCGGTGGGTGGCTTTCAATACGGCAACTTTATCTCACTGGCCCATGACGGCGGCAATAAGATTTTTTTGGCCTGGTTCCGGTATGAGGTGTTCGATATACAGGTAATGGGCTGTCAGCTTGAAGACGTTGAGCCGGTGTTGGCTATGCCCTTACCTTCGCCGACACTTGAACCGTTGACCTTCATTGAACCAACCCTGGAGCCTGTACAACTCCCTGTTTCTGAGCAAGAGGTGTTGTCTTTGACGGAGGATGCGACCATTCCCTACCGGGCGTCGGTGGGGGCAAACCTGCTTCTTGGCGTTTTGCCGGCACTTTTGACTGTTCTGGCGGTTGCTTTCTGGCAGAGACGGCGTTCATTATCATAAGGAAAGAATGTATACAACATCATCTGAAATACACGAAGTCATCTATTCACCAGAGTCCCAGATGCGGACTCCCCGGCTGCTGCTGCGCTCTATGTGGCATGATATAAAAGCCTCACGGGAGTTGGCCTGGCGACTGTTTAGGCGGGATTTATCGGCGCGGTATCGTCAAAGTTTGTTTGGCGTGTTATGGGCTTTTATACCGATCATAGTCACCAGCACGATTTTTATTGTATTACAATCGCGCAATGTGGTGGATTTTGGCGAGATTGGCATTCCTTATCCGGTTTATGTCCTGGTGGGTACAATTTTGTGGCAGTTGTTTGTAGATAGTTTGAATGCGCCCCTGAGATCGGTCACAGAAGCCAGGCCGCTGTTGGTGAAGATAAATTTTCCTCGCGAAGCGTTAATTATTTCAGCTTTTTACCTGGTTTTGTTTGATTTATTGATCAAGCTGGTGGTGTTAACGGCCGTTTTTCTCTTTTTCCGGCTAGACCCTACCTGGGGGTTGCTGCTGGCCCCTATTCCCATCCTGATGCTGATGCTGCTGGGCATGGCGATTGGGCTGCTGCTGACGCCGTTTGGCATGCTCTACACCGACATTGCTACCTCGCTGCCTATTATCACCAGCCTCGCTTTCTTTATAACCCCGGTGGTGTATGCGCCGCCGACCGGGTTCCCTTTTTCTCTGATTGCTTTTGCCAATCCCGTCAGTCCGGCCCTCATTGCCGCCCGTGATCTGATTACCACCGGCAGCATGACAAATTTGCTGCCATTTTTGGTAATTAGCGGTCTGACCATATTGTTGTTACTGGTGGCCTGGCTGCTTTACCGGGTAGCCTTGCCTATAATCATTGAACGGATGAGTGCCTGATGTCTGATACGTTAATCACTGTCGAAAACATTAGCAAGAAATTTTGCCGTACCTTAAAGCGCTCCCTTTGGTATGGGGTGCAAGATATGGGGGCGGAGCTGTTGGGGCGTAACAGCGCCCGTCCCGAACTGCGCCGCGATGAATTTTGGGCGGTCCAGGAGGTCACATTTAACGTCAAGCGGGGTGAGACGGTCGGGTTGATTGGCCATAATGGGGCCGGCAAAACCACCATGCTGCGTATGCTCAACGGCTTGATCAAACCCGATATGGGCTATATGCGGATTCGCGGACGAGTGCAGGCTTTGATTGCCCTGGGGGCCGGGTTCAATCCGGTTCTGACAGGACGTGAAAATGTCTATGTTAATGCGTCCGTACTGGGCATTCCCAAGGCAGAATTAGATCGCCGTTTTGATCAGATCGTAGACTTTTCGGGCATTGAGGAATTTATTGACATGCCGGTACAGAGTTACAGTTCCGGTATGATTGTGCGCCTCGGTTTTTCAATCGCCGCGCATCTGGAGCCAGATATTTTGCTGGTGGATGAGGTGTTGGCCGTGGGCGATCTGGCCTTTAAGACCAAGTGCCAGGTCCGCATTCAAGAACTAAAAGAGCGGGGCGTGGCCATTGTCTTGGTTTCGCATAGTCTGCATACGATTAGCCATGTTTGTACGCGGGCTATTACGATGGACAAAGGGCGGGTCGTCTTTGTCGGCGATACAGAGAAGGCGATTGATGCCTACCGCACATCGCTTATCCGGGAGAACAAGTCGCTGGCTGATGAACTGCGGGCCGGTACGGGGGAGATACGTATTGAGCGGGTTGATGTTCTTAACGGTAAGGATCAGATCCAGGAGGAGTTTGAGGTTGGTGACTTCTTTAAGGTCCGAATCCATTATCAGGCGGAAGAACCGGTGCCAAATCCGGTTTTTAATCTGACAATGCATGTCTTAAACAGCCACCAGGTGACCGGCATCCGTACCGACGTGGATGGGGTAGAATTGGGTTCCCTGCCGGCCGGTCAGGGTTACGTCGATGTAGTGGTTCCGCACCTCAATTTGTTGCCCAATATTTATTCGATGGACGCCGTTATTTTTCACAAAGATGGCTTTACTTTTTATGATCGGGTCAATAAATTGGCTCACTTTAAGGTGCAGGGCGGCTTGTTGATCAACGGCACGGCCTATTTGCCCCACAACTGGCACTTTGAGGGCCTGGCCCAGCCGGCAGCAACTGAGTTGGTCCAATTGGCGGCCAATGGAGAGGGGCAATGAGTAAGCCTCCTATCTTTATTGTCGGTGTGCAGCGCTCGGGAACAACGCTGCTGGCGGCGCTGCTGGCGGCCCACAGCCGGTTGAGCTGTGGACCAGAGACTCACTTTTTTCGCTGGTTGGCACAGACTGAGCCTGACTTGTTGTGTGCAGAGGAGGTATGGCCTGAAACGGCCGTTTCTTTTCTCAACCGCATCAACCACACTAATTACAAAGGGGAAGGCAAGCGCCCACTATTGGCCAAATATGGGTTGAGCGAGTCTGACGTAGCCGCTTATTTACAGAATAAACGGCCGTCCGTTGCGGCGGTTCTGGCAGCCGTCACCGAACCTTATATGCACCATGTTGGCAAGCAGCGCTGGGTAGAAAAAACGCCGGACCATATTGAATACCTGCCCCTTATTCGGACCCATTTTCCCGATTCCCCCATTATTTACATTGTGCGCGATCCCCGCGACGTGGCCTTATCACTCATGAAAGTTCCCTGGGGGGCCACTTCTTTGCTGGAAGGTCTCTTTTAC
>JAWOIM010000193.1:0-5411 GCA_046484685.1 Chloroflexota bacterium
CAGCCATTGTTCGGCCGTGGCCACCGGGTCGCTGCTAAAGGTCGTTTGTTTGTCCGGGTCGCCGTGTTGCAGACGAACGACCTGGCCGTTTCGTAAATCTATGGCGGGGTAGATGGTAAAAGTCATGAAGGGTCTCCTGAAAAATTTGACGCAAAGAGGCAAAGGGAGCAAAGGGGCAAAGGAAAGAGGCAAGGACTTTGTTTTTCCTTTGCCCCTTTCCCTGCTTGGCGTCTTTGCGTTAAAAAATTGACTATAGTGTCAGGTAATTTTGTAAGATGCGCAGCCCCACCGCCTGGCTTTTTTCAGGGTGGAACTGGATGCCGTAGATGTTGTCCTGGGCTACAATGGCGGCGAAGGGGTGGCCATAGTCGGTGTGGGCCAGCACGGCCGTTTCCGCCGCCGGATCACAATAGTAAGAATGCACAAAATAAGCATAGCTCCCTGCCGCAATTCCGGCCAGCAGCCGGCTCGCCCGCGTCGCCTCAATCTGATTCCACCCCATATGGGGAATTTTGAGACGAAGGACGGAGGACGGAGGACGGAGACTGACTTCTCCGTCTTCGGTCTTCGGTCCTCCGTCAAAATCAAAGCGTCGTACCCGCCCCGCAATCAATCCCAGGCCGGTATGGTGGCCCATTTCCTCACTGCTGTCAAAAAGGTACTGCATCCCCAGGCAGATGCCGAGCAGGGGGGTTCCTTGTTGGGCCGCCGCCTGAATGGCCGGTTCCAGCCCGCGCCGGCGAATGGCGGCCATGCCGGCCCCAAAGGCGCCCACGCCCGGCAGTACCAGCTTCTCAGCCCGGCGCACCGTATCGGGATCGGCCGTTACGTCTACCACTGCCCCTACATATTCAAACGCCTTCTGCGCCGAGCGCAAATTACTGCCGCCGTAATCGATCATGGTGATGGTTTTTTGAATCATAGTCTCTCCGCTTTTTGAGCAGTAGCAAGTAAAAAGTGGAAAGTAGAAAGTGAGTAGTTCACTTCTCACTTCTTACTTCTCACTTTTCACTTCTCACTTCTCACTTGACAACTGTTCCCTTCGTCGATGCCACCCCCACCCGGCGCGGGTCAAGCGTCAGGGCCTGGCGCAGGGCGCGGGTCAGGGCTTTGAAGAGCGCTTCGGCTTGATGGTGGTCGTTACGGCCGTTTACCCGCGCATGAAGCGTTAGTCGGGCGTGCACGGCCAGGCTCTCAAAAAAGTGCTGCACCAGGTCGGTGGGGAACTGGCCCATGGTGGGCGTGGTCCAGTCCGCGCTAAAGACCGTATACGGCCGTCCGCTAAAGTCCACGGCCACAAAAGCGAGCGCCTCATCCATGGGTACATAGGCATGGCCCACCCGGTTGATGCCCTGCCGCTCGCCGGCGGCCCGGTCAAAGGCCTGCCCCAGGACAATGGCGCAATCTTCAATGGTATGGTGGCTGTCGATATGCAAATCGCCCACCGCTTTTATCTGTAAATCAAAGAGGCCGTGGACGGCAACGGCCGTTAACATATGGTCCAAAAAGCCGACGCCGGTGCTGATCTCATGCTGCCCCGTGCCGTCCAGGTTGAGGCTTAAAGAAATATTAGTTTCTGACGTTTGGCGATGTATTGTTGTCTGACGCATTATAGACTTGCCTCTCATAGACCTGTTTTTAACAGGTAATGTTTATGGGTAAGGAGAAATTGGTTCATCCCTATCTGCTGGTTCAGGATAGGCAGTAGACATAGATGGTGCTGTGGGTATTGGTATTGCTGTGGGTATTGGTGTTATTGTAGGCACTAAATCTGTATCTTTGAGTAATAGTCTACATCCACGCTCGTCTAACATATTTGACCATCCCCATGATGTGACATGAAATGTACAAGCACTCTTATTTACTTCTTTTTCAATGTTCCAAATAGCTCCAGTTTTGAGTTTGATCCCATCACAAGATGGATTGCCTGCAGAATACCAGAGATTGTACTGTTCATAGCGACAAACTAATGATTCATTACTGATTTTTACAATTTCCTGTTTCGTTCTGCCATAATCGTTGTAAGTAATATAAACAGCGTATTGCCCATCAGGAGAAAATGTAAACCAAGCAGGGTTCGGTGCAGAAAAACTTTTATGTCTTGAGCCATTGTGGTTCATCACATACCAATTTAGATTAGTCACTTCAACATATCCCCAACGACCACTTAACTGGCGTGTGGGATTATCTTTGTCTTGGAGGGCGTAAGCAAATAGGCTTCCATCTGGCGACCATTGCCACTGTATCACCGGCTCTGACAAACCAGAAAGGCACCAGCTTGTTTGATCACTTTCTCGTATGATGGTTTGGCTTGTTTGAGGTGCTGATGTTGGGCAGATACCGGTTGTCAAAATTGCTCGCTCTTTCTTGATATAGGCGATCGTAGCTGCACCGGTAGCAATGATAACTACCAGTACCATCAGTAGCTTAAATCGAAGTTTTAACAATTTGGTCCACATGGTTATCTTTCCACCGTTATTTTTACAATGGGTTGAACGGATAGGGGGGATTTAACACGGTTTTTCTGTTTTTATCCGTCCCAATCCGTTTAATCCGTGTCATCCGTGGTTAATCAGTTCGCCCAACAATCGATCCGTGTCCTGTGGCCGGCCGACGCTGATGCGGATGCAGTTGTCCAGGCCCGGCTTGTTGAAGTAGCGGACCAGAATCCCGGCCTGTTCCAGGGCCAGCTTTAGCGCTTTGGCATCCCGGTCCAGAACGCGGCAGAGGATGAAGTTGCTCTGGCTGGGGTAGGGGTGGAGATAGGGAATCTGAGCCAGGGCGTTGGCCAGTCGCCCCCGTTCCTCGACAATCAACCCGACTTTTTCGCGTAGCCAACTAGCATCTTCCAGGGCCGCTAAAGCCGCATGTGAGGCGGCCACATTGATATTGTAGGGCTGCTTGATTTTCCACAGATGGGGCAGCAGCCACTCCGGGAAGGCGCCATAGCCGACGCGCAGCCCAGCCAATCCGGCCAGCTTGCTAAAGGTGCGCAGTACGGCCAGATTGTCGTATTTCTCAACCCATTGGATGTGGCTAGAATGGCCAGCAGCCTGGGCAAACTCCACATAGGCTTCGTCCAGAATGACCAGGGTGGGCAGGCGCAGCAGGCGGCGCAGCGTGGCTTCGTCAATGAGGCTGCCGTCCGGGTTGTTGGGCGAACAGAGGAACAGCACTTTGGCCTGATGGGTTTGTACCGCTTCTTCAATGGCCTCTACGTTGAGGCTGAAATCCTCATGACGCGGCACGGCCAGATAGCGACCGGCGTTAACGGCCGTACTAAAAGGATACATGCCAAAGGTGGGCGGGCAATCGACCACCACTTCCCCCGGCTGCAAGACGACACGCAGCACCAGGTCGATCAATTCATCGGCCCCCATGCCGGCCAGCAGCCGCGCTTTGGGCACGCCCACAAATTCGCTAAGCGCATCGCGCAAAGCGTTGGCTTCCGGGTCGGGGTAGATGTGATAGAAACGGCCGTTGGCCAATGCTTCTAACACCCTGGGCGACGGACCATACGGGTTTTCATTAGCGTCCAGCTTGATAATATCGGCCGCCGCCCGACCCAGCCGCGCCGACAGCACCTCAAAGGGCACAATGGGCACATACGGCTCCATTTCCACAATATCCGGTCTAATCCAATTCGATCTATCCATTGTCTTCTCCCGAAGTTAATTGGCTCTTTTGGAAATCAGGGGTTTACAGACCGTGATGCGTGAAACGTGATGCATGACCAGTTTGCGCAGCCCATTACGCTTCACGCCTCACAGCTTGCCCTGAACGCAGTTGAAGAGTTTCACGTTGAAACCCACAAAATCCAATAGACACAGCTAATTTTATATTGCCAAAAACGAACAGTTCGTACATAATCTTGTACATAAGATGAAGGTCACGCTATCAAAGGAGACAATATGAGCGTGACACACCATCATAAATGAAAATGACGGACGACCGACGACGGATGACGGATAGCGCCCTTCCGTCTTCCGTCTTCGGTCTTTCGTCCTCCGTCCTATTTTCGAAGGAGTGTTACCATGGAAGCAATCTCTATCTCCGAAGGTCGCAAGCGGTTGTTTGAACTGCGTGAGCGCGTTGTTGATGACTATGACCAGGTTATTATGACTCATAAACAAGGCAACGTCGTTCTCATTTCTATGTCTGAATGGGAAGCTTATCAAGAAACGGCGCGCCTGTTTCGGGATAAAGCGGCTCTCCGAGCGCTGCTTGACTCCTTTGATGCCCATGATGCCGGTGAAACGGAAGGCAAAACTATTGCTGAGGTATTCACCGACTTACCATGAACTGGAAAGTTCTCATTTTGGCCAAAGCCGAAGCGGACCTGGCCTGGTATCGTCGCCATGATCGCTCTCGTTATGTTAAATGTTTCGACCTGATTCGAGACATTGCCCATGATCCGCGTCAGGGTTTGGGCAAACCGGAACGGTTGAAACATTTTGACCGGGAAGTTTGGTCGCGCCGTGTCTCCCATGAAGATCGCCTCGTCTATGTCATCTATACTGCCGAGCAGCAAGTCGAAATTGTCTCCTGCAAATCCCACTATGATATGTAAAAAAAAGCGCTTCTTTCTGCGTAACTCCGCGTGATTCTTTTAACCCAAGCGTTTATAGGCGGCGTTGGCGTGGGCGGTGAGCTGTTCGGCTTCGGCGATGAGGGCCGCCGCCTGGCTTAGTTCGCGAGATGTTTCATCGTCCAGCCGGATGATGCTGCTGATTTTAACAAAATCGGCCACGTTGAGCGGTGAGGCAAAGCGGGCTGTGGCCCCGGTAGGCATCACGTGGCTCGGTCCGGCCACGTAGTCGCCTAATACCTCAAAGCTGCGTTCGCCCACAAAGAGACCGCCGGCGTTGGGAATTTTGTCGATCAGGGCGCCGGGATCGGCCACGGCCAGGCAGGTATGCTCGGCGGCGAAGTCGCTGGCCAGTTGGCAGGCTTCGTCCAGATCGGCCGTTATCACAATGCCCCCTTGATTAGCCAGCGAAACGGCCGTTATCTCCGACCGGCTCAACTGCTCCATCTGCTGCCCAATTTCGGCCTGTACCTGCTCGGCCAGGCTGCGGGAGGGCGTAAAGAGAATGGCGGTGGCTAAAACATCATGCTCGGCTTGGGCCAGCATATCGGCCGCTACCCAGGCGGGATTGGCTGTTTCATCCGCTACCACCACCGTTTCTGTAGGACCATACAGCCCGTCAATGCCCACAATGCCATACAATTGTTTCTTGGCCAGGGTGACAAAGAGATTGCCCGCCCCCACAATTTTATCGACGCGGGGAATAGTTTCCGTGCCTAAGGCCAGGGCGGCGACGGCTTGCGCCCCACCCAGCATATAAATAGTATCAATGCCGGTAATGTGGGCTGCGGCTAGAATGATGTCTGGGGGGTGGGGATTGGGG
>JAWOIM010000329.1:0-24071 GCA_046484685.1 Chloroflexota bacterium
GTGATTTTAGGCACCGATATGCTGGATTTATCTACCTTTTTGGCGCTCACCCGTGATTTAACCCACGCCATTCCGGCCGGGCTATATCTACACGAAAACCAGTTAACCTATCCCCTGCCGGCCACGCCCGGCAAAGGTCCCATGCGCCGTCAAAAAGGGGAGCGAGATTATCACTATGTGTTTATCAATTATGCCTCAATGGTAACGGCCGATTTCCTCCTCTTTAATTCCCATTTTCACCAGCAAGAACTCCTGGCCGCGCTGCCCAACTTTCTGAAACATTTCCCTGACTTTAATGAGTTAGACAGCCTGAACGGCATAGCGGCCAAAAGCACTGTTTTGCCGGTAGGCGTCGATATGGCCCGGCTGCAACGGCCCGCTAATCACCCTAACGACCCTACTGCCCCCCCCCTGATCACCTGGAACCAGCGCTGGGAATATGACAAAAATCCGCAGCTCTTTTTCCGGGCGCTTTACCAGATGGAAGCGGAGGGCCTTCCTTTTCGGCTGGCGCTGTGCGGCGAACGGTTTAGCCGCCGGCCCGATTATTTCGACGAAGCGCTGGAACGGCTAGACCACCGGCTTATTCATGTCGGCTTTGCCGCTGAGGAGACGTATCGAGAATTATTGTGGGATACGGCCGTTACCATCTCCACCGCCCACCATGAATTTTTTGGCATCAGCATCCTGGAAGCTGTCTCCTGCCACGCCTTTCCTATTTTGCCCAACCGCCTCAGCTACCCTGAACTGATCCCTGAACAATTTCATCCAAACTGTCTATACGAAAAAAGGCGGGGGCTGGAGCGACATTTACGGCAAGCGTTGACCTTCCCCCAAAAAGCAGCCGCTATCGCCGGCCAACTGGCCACCCATGTAGCGCAGTATGATTGGCGGCAGGTGGCACCACGGTACGATGAACTGCTAACGCATTATTTATGAGAAAAAACGGCCGTTTTCGCGGCACGCTCCGCTATCTATATGCCCATTGGCCGACCTATGCCGGCCTATACGGCAGTCTGTTGGCCAGCCTGCTCATCGTGGGCCTGGCAGCCGACCGCGGCTGGTATGGTCTTATCCCCTTAGGCTTGGCCGTTTGCCTCATTTTGAGCTACTTCATCGTCACTTCTTTGTGGGCCGCTTACCAAATTTATGACCGGCTGCAGCCCCACCATATGCTCTTTGACATGGGTCAACTGCGGGAAACGGATCGCTTTCTCTTTTTGGGTTTAGGGCTGCGAGAAGCAGTATTTGACCTTTGTCGCCGTCTGACAACGGGGCATATTGTGGTGGTCGATCTTTACAATCCTCAATGGACCACCAGCCGGGCGCTGGCCCGGCTGCGACAGCGTGCCCGCCCCCCCTTGCCCGATCCCCGCCTCACCTGGCAGTCGGGCCAGGTAACGCTGCTGCCCCTGCCTGATGAAAGTGTGCCGGTTGTGGTCATGTGTGAGGTAGCGTCGGCCCTGGGGCAAGATGGGGACCGGTTGGCTTTGTTACTGGAGGCAAAACGGGTGTTGACCCGCAACGGCCGTTTACTGCTGGCCGAACGCAGCCGCAGCCGTACCAACTGGCTCGCGCTCGGTCCGGCCGCTGTTGATTTACAAACGGCCGCCTACTGGCGCAGCCTGCTGCTTGAAGCCGGCTTTCAGATACAGCGCGAACAAACTCTGGGTGATTTGATCATCTGCTGGCGTGCTGACAAACCCACGCCTGCTCAGGCCAACCAATTGACATTGGAATTAGGGGCTGGGGATTGGTAGTTGGTGAATAGAAGTCAGGCCATTTTCACGGCCATATCACTCAGGTGACTGGCGGCCTCATCGACCCGATCGGCGGCGTTACTTAAATGGCGATACACTTCACGCAGCTTCAAAATCTTCATCATACCGGCCATGTCATCAGGGGGCACAAACAGATCAGCCAGCGCTTTACGATACACTTGCTCCACATGCGTCTCAATTTTTTTAGCGCGTTGGGCGCAACGATCGGCTTCAGTCAAATTGGTGGGCAGATGATAAACGCCCTGGCGCAGTTCCACAGAGCCTTCATGGAGCATCATAGCCAGTTCATGTAGAGAATCAGTGGCTTTGATCTGAAACAGCTCCATCTCTTCGGTTGTGGTATAGGCATAATCGACTACATCATCCAGGTTGCGCGACAAGGCATGGATGTCTTCCCGATCCAGCGGCGTAACAAAGGTACGGTTTAACTCCTTGACCAGGCGGCGGCGCACATCATCGGCCGCTTTTTCCAGACGACGCGCTTTTTTGCGCCGCTTTTTGCCCGGCTTGTCCAGGTAAGACATCATCATTTCTGTCGCCTCGACCATATAGTCCGCCTGGCGCAGCAGCAGCACGTAGAAAATATCCTGCTGGGGTTTAAAAAAATTATGGACAAATCGAGACAACATGGCTTGCTACTCCTTTGCGGCCGCCAGATGCCATAATAGATTGCACCGGGTAAAGACGGCCGGACGTTACATTTATGTGGGTGTGGAAAACTCTATAGTATAAGGGGATTGAGTAAAAAGTAAAGGATGGCTGCCATGAGCATGGTGGCAGGCACGGTCAACAGCCAGGCTGCACCAATGCTGTAGAAGACCTGCCAACGCACCTTGCTCATCCGTTCGGCAGCGCCAACGCCAATGATGCTAGAGCTAACAACCTGGGTGGTGCTGACAGGGCCGCCCCACAGCGTAACCACTATCATAACAAGCGTAGAAGTTGTCTGGGCACTAAAGCCATGAATCGGCCGTATCTTATAAAAACGACCGCCCACCGTCTGAATAATGCGCCGGCCACCCACCAGCGTCCCTAAAGCCAGAGAACCGGCACAACCGGCTATAACCCAGAGCGGCACCACAAAATCGCTGCTGCTGCCCTCAGCAACCAATCCTAGAGCGATGATGCTCATTGCTTTTTGCGCATTATTGGTTCCGTGACTAAGACCGAGTGTCACGGCCGTTCCTATCTGCCCCCATCTAAAATAATCGTTAACGGCTGGGGTAGCGCCCCGCATAATAAAAACCATCAGCCGCATCATCAAGTTACCCCCCACCAAACCAACCAACGGCGACACACCCAACGCAGCCACCACCTTTATCATTCCCCCGCTTTGCAGCACCCCTAAGCCGTGCGCTGCCCAAACAGCCCCCACCAGCCCCCCAACCAGGGCGTGCGAACCGCTAGAAGGCAAACCCAGGCGGGCCGTGACCCATTTCCAGATCATCGCGGCCGCCACGGCCGCCATAACCACCGGCAGCGTAAAATAATGGGGGGCAGCCAGTTCTTTACCGAGGGTTTCGGCCACGGCCACGCCAAAAAGAAAGGGGCCAATAAAAACAGAAATGGCCGCTAACAACAGCAGCGGCTCCATGCGCAGCGCACGGGAATAAACGGCCGTAGCCACCACATTGGCGCTGCCATGAAAGCCGTCAAAAAAGCCAAACAAAAAGGTCAGCGTGCATAAGAGAATAAAAGGGAAGGAAACAATCATAAACTGGTCGCTGCGGGCTGGTTACGCCGACAAGGGCTGGCCGGGATGGCAAAACAGGTCAGTGGGAGCACCATGAGGAACAAGGAGGCGCAGAGCACGCGGTTTTAGTTCACAGGTGAAAGGGGTATGCCCGGCCTTATCGCCATCAGTCTGGCAAGGCATAGGCGGCTCGCTGGCCACAGTAATACAACGGCCGTTTATTTTGGTCACGTTGTTGGCAGCATGATGACGCTGCTGCCAGGCCTGGTAAGCATGGAGCAGGGCATCTTTAACACTTTGCCCGTGAAAGAGCCAGACTTCAAACTGGCCATCATCCAGCCGGGCGCGTGGGCTAAGGTTAATACGGCCACCGGCATACAAGCGACAGTTGCTCAGTAAAACTAGCGTGAAGGAATCCTGATAAGATCGGCCGTCCACTTCTACCCTGGCCTGCATCCCCGGGTAGCGGGGCGCAATGGCCAGGCTTTGCAGTGCGTACCCCACCGAACCCAGCTTTTTATATAGTTTGGGGCGTGGCTCCATTTCATCAACCAAAAAGCCGTCAGCACCGGTTCCCGTCCACAACAACCAGTAACGGCCGTTGCCCTTCACCCTTTGGTCCACCCTTTGGTCCACCCTTTGGTCCACCTTTTGGTCTACCTCTTTCTCTTTGCCCAGCCCCCCCGGCTCCACTTTTGCATCAACATCTGGGCCATGGGTAAAGCCCAAATCCATGGCTTGCACCTGTCCGCTTAACAGCAGATCGGAGGCCAGCAGCAAACGGTTCGGCTGCCAGGGCGTGGGCAGCGGCATTTGCAGTTCACGCGCAAATGAATTGGCCGTCCCCACCGGCAGCGGGGCCATGATGGTGTTGGTATAAACCAGACCATTGGCTACTTCCCCTAATGTGCCGTCACCGCCGGCCGCCAACACCAAATCGTGTCCGGCCTGAGCCGCCAGGCGGGACAGCTCCATAGCGTGACCGGCCGTTTCGGTGTGGCGTACTACAACCTGCCAACCACGTGCCCGCCAGCCATCAGCCACCAGCTCAATCGTTGCGGCTAAATTGACTGGCCCAGCGAGGGGATTGTAAATTAAAGTTGCCTGGGGCACGTTCTTCCACCTCTAACCAATATTGAGCGAGTTGGGCAGCCAGTTGTTCGGGAAGCGTGGCTGTGGTATCCAAAATAATATGGGGATCTGTAACCGGTTCCTGTGCTTCAACCATCCATTTGTATACTGACCAGTCGGCGTCAGACAAATCATCGTCACTTCGCTGTTTACTCATGCGCCGCTGCAAACGCTGGCGAACAGTCTCCTGGGCCGCTTGAATGGTGGCAATGGCCACAGCCGCACCACAGTTTTCAGCCAGCCTGATCACATGTTGGCGGCGTGCAGCCAGGTAGTTCGAAGCATCAAAAACAACCCGCTGCCCGGCTTCCAGGCGGCGTTCAATGAGAGCGTAACACAGCTCATAAACGTTGCCCATAGCTGCCGCAGTATACCGACTGTTCTGACAAAGCTGCGTCCGCATCCCATCGGTGCTGATAACAACTGTGGGAAAATGGTGCTGTAAACGGGTCACGATGGAGGATTTACCGCTGCCGGGCAGACCTACCAGGAGCAATAAACTGCCCCCCGGTCGGACGAAGGGAGTAACGGCCGTTTCCACATCAATCTGCTCTAGCAATTCTAATTCTTCTGTTATCATAGCTACTTCTAGCGGGCTGCGTAAGGGCCACCTTCAACTAACAAATCATTAATTTCTCGCGCATCGTGCAGCCGATCCCAGGTTGTATGAATAAAGGCAATGCGCCGCCAGCGTAGGCTGACAATCGGCCGTTCCAACAACTGTACAGGGCCAAGCTGCACCTTGTAATATAAGTCGTCGGCCCGAGGATGGTCTGGCTCTTGGGGCAGCAGCAGGCGCCGGGTTACCAGTTCATGTCCCAGGCGGCGGGCGTAATAATGAATCGCCCACTTCTGCTCGCCAAAGTGGCGGCCAAAATAAAAAGCAAAATAGGTGGCTTGAAACGCTTTAGGTGCATGACGCTGCGGAATACGATACCAGCCCTCCTGACAAATACGATCAAAGTCAGCCGGGTGTGGTACATAAGCCACCAAAACAGTATCCTCCGGGTACATGAGCCAATAGTAAACCATTCCCCCAGCCTCGGCAAGTCCACAAACGGCAAACTACCTGTCAATTTAACAAGTCGAGGTATAATAGAAAGACCAATTATAAAAATTGGATGATCTTGGTACATATAACAAATGGAGTAAAGATGGCCGATCCACGCATACACAAATTAGCTGAATTATTAGTCAACTACTGCGTTGGCGTTCAACCCGGTGATAAAGTTATGCTTACCGGTGGACCAGCCGCCATGTCTCTGGTCACCGAAACCTACCGCGAGATAATTCGGGCGGGTGGCTTACCCAACCTCTTTTGGGAAGACGATCGCTTTAAGGAAATTATATTGCAAGAAGGCAGCGAGGAGCAGATTCGTTATGTTGAAGATACGGTTAAACTGGGTGTAGACACGTTCAACTGCCGTATCACTATTCGCAGTGAAGAAAACACCCGCGTACTTAGCGGCATTGACCCTTCGCTCCAACAAATAGCCGCCGCCGGACGACGAGATCTGTTGCAAACCTTTATGGAGCGCAGCGCCAAAGGTGAGCTGCGCTGGGTAGGCACACTTTTCCCTACCAATGCCTACGCCCAGGATGCCGACATGTCGCTGGCAGAATTTGAGGATTTTGTCTACGAAGCCTGCCATGTGGATAAAGCCGACCCGGTGGCCGAATGGCAGAAGTTGAGCCGCTTTCAGCAACAGTTGGTTGACTATCTGGACGGCAAAGATCAGGTTGTGGTAAAAGGCCCAAATGTGGATCTCTCCCTTTCGATTAAGGGACGGTCGTTTATCAATTCGGACGGACACAAAAATATGCCCAGCGGTGAAATTTTCACCGGCCCGGTCGAAAAGTCGATCAACGGCTGGATTCGTTACACTTACCCGGCCATTTATCAGGGACGTCAGGTAGAAGGCATTGAACTGTGGTTTGAGGCCGGCAAAGTGGTGAAGGCCACGGCCGTTAAAAATGAAGCCTATCTCCTCAGTGTGCTGGATACCGATGAGGGGGCACGCTACCTGGGCGAGTTTGCTATCGGCACCAACAACGCCATTGATCGCTTCACCGGCTCCATCTTGTTTGACGAGAAGATTGGGGGCACAATTCACCTGGCGGTAGGCAGCGGTTATCCTGAAACGGGCAGCCAGAACCGGTCGGCCGTTCATTGGGACATGATTTGTGACATGCGGGATGGCAGTCAGATTTGGGTAGATAATGAGTTGTTTTATGAAAACGGCCGTTTTCCCCAATTCCCGCGTTAAACCCCATGCCTGAACTTCCCGAAGTGGAAACAAGCGTACGGGCCTTGCGCCAACCGCTGGTAGGCCGTACGTTTACCGAAGTCCGCTGCTATTGGCCGCGCCAGATCGTAACGCCCACACCGGCAGAATTACAGCAGCGACTGCACGGTCAGCGCATAGAGGCTATCACCCGGCGGGCCAAATACCTGCTGTTTCATCTAAGCGCCGGCGATTATCTGATTATTCACCTTAAAATGACGGGCCATTTATCGGTAGTGGCTGCCAGCACCCCGGCCGATAAACATACACACCTTATTTTCGGGCTGGCCAACGGACAAGAGCTGCGATTCCGGGACATGCGAAAGTTTGGACGTGTTTATCTGGTTGCTGATCCCGATGAAATATTGGGCCAATTGGGACCAGAGCCATTGGCCGAGGCGTTCACGGTCGATCGGCTGCAGGAGCGTTTAAACGGCCGTTCCCGTGCCCTCAAACCCCTATTGCTGGATCAAACCTTTGTGGCCGGCATTGGCAACATTTATGCCGATGAGAGCCTCTTCGCCGCCCGACTGCACCCTGAACGCAAAGCCAACAGCCTTACCAGGCCCGATATCATAGCCCTTCACAGTGCCATTCAGCAAGTGCTGCGTCTGGGCATCGAACGAGAAGGGGCCAGCATTCAAAATTACGTCAAACCCGACGGGCAGCGGGGCGACATGCAAAATGCAGTAGCCGTTTTTCGCCGAACAGGCTATCCTTGCGTCGTTTGTCAAACAGCTATCGAGCGCATTGTGCTGGGTGGTCGCAGTACCCATTTTTGTCCTGTCTGTCAGCATTAATAATTAGGAGACAACACGCGCCGCGGCGCACCAGCAAATGGCAGATTAGCGAATGAAAACCCGTAGCGCAAACATCCCTGTTTGCGCGGTCAAGCAGGGATGCTTGACCTACATTTTCAGAGGAGGCAATAATGCGTCAAGAACTGGAAGTCATGCGTGTACTCCGTGTGCCCCCGCTGGGCAAACTGGTTGTTGAAGTGAACGGGGAGCGTTACGAGCGAATAGATGAACTAACCGATGAACATGGTAAACGCCGCTTGCTGGCTGCAGTGGGTGAGTTGATCAGCTTTGCCGGAAATTATGACAGCCTGGTAGATGCGGGGGTAGCCCCGCCGGTCGCCGCACAAGCTGCAACCACGGAAATCGCTGGCGAAGCAGACTCTCTTGATGAACAACAGGCCCGCTTTATCAGCCAGTTGGAACGGCAGCGGGATGCTATGCAAAATAAAAGTCAGGATATATCTGCTGCTTTAGTCCAAGAAGCAGCTCAGGCAGCAGTAGAAGAAACAGAAACGAAGCCGCCCCCCGTGCCACAACCAGTGCCCCCTCGTCCTACCCCCACCCCACCACGCCAACCAGACAATGTGGCGGCACAAATCGACACGATTCTACAAGACCTTAAGGCTGAAGATCCGGACCTGGCTTCTCGCGCCGTTCATTTGCGTCAAAATCCGGCCGGCGGATTGCATATTGAGGTCGATGGCCGGCTATACAACCAGCCTGGTGAAATAGAAGATACGGCCGTGCAAACATTGATCCGCCAGGCCGTGCAAATCTGGCGTGGCAGTTAATGGGCACGAGTCGTAGGGCAGGCACCAATCAAGGTATCGATCCTGCATTTGTAGAAACCGGCGGCTTTAGCGGCAACAGCGATTCAAAATAGGCCACCAGCCGCTGCTGCTCCACAGGTGCCA
Organism: Chloroflexota bacterium; assembly: GCA_046484685.1. Lineage (GTDB taxonomy): Bacteria > Chloroflexota > Anaerolineae > Promineifilales > Promineifilaceae > SLGK01. The sequence continues at coordinate 8,605 of JAWOIM010000329.1, forward strand.
AAAAGGCGGCTCCGGCGGCATTCAAAATAACGCGCCGCAGTGCCCCATAGTCCAAACCAAAAACATCGACAGCCACCTGGTACTCATCGGTCAAAGTCAGACCGCTGACGCTGGGATCGTCCGTGTTCAGCGTTACCCGTGCGCCCAGGTCCAGTAAATCGAGCAGGGGATGATGACTCATGCGTTGAACCACGCCCGACTGCAAATTGCTGGTCAGGCAAACTTCCAGCGTCTTTTGGCTGTCACGCACCAGACGCAAAACCTCTGAATTTTCAACCGCCCGTACCCCATGACCGATCCGATCTGCCTCTAACTCGGTAATCGCTTCCCAAATACCCAGAGCGTTGGCCCACTCACCGGCATGGATCGTGACACCTAACCCACACGCTTTGGCCCGTTTAAAAATGGGCGAAAACGGTTGGGCCGAGAACTTCACTTCATCCCCGGCCAGGTCAATCCCCACAATACCTTGCCCTGCATAGCGGCAGGCGATTTCAGCCACTTGACGTGCCTGTTCCAGCGGATCGTGGCGCACCAATGTAATAATCAGCCCAACTTCAATCTGACACTCTTGACTGGCTCGCCGCACGGCCGTTATCACCCAATCGGTCACATCCTCCAGGGCAAAGCCCTGCACCCGCGCCAGGGCCTGGGGGCTAAAACGCAGCTCCAGGTAATGGATATTGTCGGCCGCAGCATCGGCTACCACCTCATAGGCCAGACGGTCTATCGTTTCTGGCGTGCGATAGAAGTGGCGCAGCACATGAAACTTGCTCAAAAAGGCTTCATGAGTTTGGGGATCATCAATAATCTGCACATACGGCCGAAATCGCTCTACATTATGCAGCGGCAAGTCCATACCAAATTCGCGCCCAATGTCAATCAACGTTTCCAGGCGCAGCGATCCTTCCAAATGCCGGTGCAGATCAATTTTAGGCATTGCTTTAAGGGCAGCAGGGGTTAAATTTTTGTCTACATTCAAATGCTCATTCCTTAGGCAGCATGGCCGCTACTTGGGCAGCGCGAAAATGAAAACACTGCCGGCATTCACTTCACTCTCAACCCAAATACGGCCGTTGTGGGCTTCAACAATACGTTTTACAATAGCCAGACCCAATCCGGTGCCGCCAAAACGACGACGAGACGAGCCATCAATCTGATAAAAGCGATCAAAAATACGCTCTATCTTATCAAGCGGCAGGCCAATACCCTCATCAGCAACCGATACGACTACTTCATCCTGATAATCTTCCATCCTTACCGTAATAACCCCACCGTCAGGGCTAAACTTGATGGCATTGCCAATCAGGTTATCTAACACCTGATTGACGCGCCCTTTGTCCATGGGCACAAGGGGGCTGTCCTCTGGCAATATATGATCAATCACCAATCCCTTTTTATTGGCAACCAGCCGGTGACCGGCCACCGACGTTCTTATCAAGTCAGTCAGTGACTGAGGCAGCAACTGCAAATTACCGGCATCAATACGCTGCAGCGTGATGATATCATCAATCAGGCGCGTAATCTCATTCGTCTTCTCAGACACAATCAGAAGGGCTTCCTGCTGTTCGCCGTTTAGCAAGCCCATCTCACCGGCCATGAGCAAATCAACATATCCCTTCACAAACGTCAGCGGTGTGCGCAGCTCATGAGACAAATTCTGCACCAATTCATCCTTAATGCGGTCACTCTCTTTTAATTCATCATAAGCCTCGGCCAATTCTCTGGCTCGCCTCTCCAACTCCTCAAACATGCGGGCATTGGCAATAGCAATACTCACCTGAGCAGCGGCAATCATCATCAATTGAACATCAGACTGGCTAAAGGCGTGGGCCTGGGCGCTGTCAACGCTCAACGTGCCCACCGGCCGGTCACGCAGCATGAGCGGTACAGTCAGGAGGCTGCGCACAACGTCATCAAAAAAGAGGAAATCCGGTTCCTCATAGGTGTCACGAATATAGACAAGCTGACCGGAGCGGACCACCTGCCCGGACACACTTTCATCAAGGCGCATCCGTGCCTTAAGGTATTCGGGATTTACACCGGCGGCGGCTTCCACTACCAGCTCCTGGCGAGAATCAGTAAGCATCGTAATAGCGCTGGCACGTGCGTTTAGCAAGCCGCGCAGCGTCTGCACAGTGGTTTGCAAGATAGAGTTAAGCTCTAATTTGCCGGTCACCTGCTTGGCCATATCTACCAGGGCCGACATATCACGTAACTGCCGCTTAAAGCGAGTAAACAGGCGTGCATTATTGACGGCGACGGCTGCCTGATCGGCCAACAAGTTGAGCAACAGCAGCTCATCATCATTAAACGTGTGGGGAAAAAGATAGGTGACGGTAAAGGCGCCGATAACTAGATCGTTGTGGCGCAACGGAAAGCCGGCTATTGAATGAATGCCCCACGATTTGGTTTCAGATGTTTGGTAAAGGGGATGTTCACCAGCCCTATTAATTACTATCGGCTCTCCCTGCTGTACCACTCTCGCCGTTAATCCTTCGGCACGCGGTTCTTTAACGGCCGAATGACGCCGTCCATCACGCCACAAGGCAGACCCAAAGGTAAAGCGCCCGGTCTGAGCATCATATAAAAAAATATGCAAATTGCTGGCATTGATCAACTTCAGTGCTGACTCGGTGATGGTATTGAGAACATCACTTAGTCTAAGCGGTGTATTGAGGCGCAGCGCAATTTGATGCAGCGTCTCTAGCTCAGCTACGCGGCGCTGCGACTGGCTAAACAGGTATGCATGCTCGATAGCCACAGCCGCCTGACTGGCCAGGTTTTGGGTCAGGCGAAGCTCGTCGTCCGTAAAGTGACGCGGCGTAGTCTGCTGGCCTAAAGCCAGTAAGCCCAGCACTTTGCTGCGCCGTATCAAAGGTACCAAAAGTAGGGAATGCAGACCACCGGCCTCAAGCAACTGCACCGCTTCATCGTCATTCTCTTCATCGGTACGTAAATTGCAAACGATCTGCATCTCAAAGAGGCGCTGTACAAGGGCAAAACGTTCTAAATGTTGGATATTGCGCAGGCCAATAGAACTGGCCTGCGCAACATCGTTTTGGTTGTCCAACATTTCTGCCTGATTTTGGTGAGCAACCGGAGTCAGGTTTTGATGAGTCTGGTCCCAGACAAATATCGTGCAGCTATCAACGTTAATTGCCCGTACCATCTCGCTGACAACGGTATGCAGCACAAAATCCTGATCGAGGTTGGCCGTCATCATGGCCGTCGCCTGGTAGAGGGTATCCAGTTCGCTCAACTGCTGCTTTGTTTTTTGGTCAACCCGGTCGATTTTGGGAAAAACGGCCGTTCCTTCACCCCCGCCAGCTATTACACCATCAGAATTCTTTGTATCAGCTTCGACAGAGTCGACCCACTGCTGCTGAGCATCCTCCGCAAAACAGGGCGCCGTGGCTAAAACAGCTGCTCCCAAACGAGCCTGCCGCACTTCTGCCTGCGTAAAGGGAATCGGCCGTTTTACCTTCAATGTATAATTGGTAGCACCCAGCGGCAAACTAAGTTGGGTTGAAGTAGACAACAGTGAGCCAGATGGCGTAGAAAGCAGCTCCGATTCTGAGCCGAGGCGGTCCATAAACGCCGTGGCCAACTGCTGAATCATCTGAAATGTATAAGCGGCACTTACGCGCTGCTGCAAAGCCTCAAGGGCTTCAATGTCGGTATTCTGTTGAAACATGATTTTCAGCGTGTTGCTTAACACGGGCATTTTACCAGTTCTTCAACTAAATGGGGTAATAATGTTAAATCTAACCACTTTTAGGTCTGGCGTCAATTCTATTTAGTGAAAGTTAGGTAAAATGGCAAGCGTTTAGCTGCCCATAGATGATGAACGCTTACAACAAATGTTCCCGGTGCAAACCCTACGGCTCTCCGGAAAGCGGACACCCTCCCCAAAGAGCCATCAGTTACTGACTGACGGCTTATTTGCGGCGGCTAATACGCTTACCTTTTTTGCCTTGCAAACCATGACACTGTTTAAACTTTTTGCCGCTGCCGCAAGGGCAGGGATCGTTGCGTCCCACTTTGGGCACATCCCGCCGCAGTTCCTGACCACGTCCATTGCTCCGCTGTACCACCTGGTAACCGGCATCGCTGGCCTTGAGTTGGTACTGCACGTCAGCCTGCTGTTTGCGGACAAATTCCTGATGGGATACCAACTGGCGGAAGAAACGATCGGCAATATCGCGCTGAATATTGCGCCGCATGTCGGCAAACATCTCATAAGAGCGACGTTTGTACTGCACTTTGGGATCGCGCTGGGCGACAGCTTCCAGCCCAATTTCGCGGCGCAGGTCATCCATGGCCGTGAGGTAGTCGCGCCACTCCCGGTCAATAGCCGACAACAGCAGCAGTCGTTGAAAGGCATGGAACTCTTCTTCGCCAATGCGCTCGCGCCATTTGTTGCGCTGATTTTGCACATATTCAGTCAGGGCGTCTATCAACTGCTCGCCGCTGAGCGCAGAAAGACTGTCAAGGAGCAGTTCGCGCAAGGTATCATTAACAGTTCGCTGGAACCGTTTTTGCTGGCCGGCAGCATTTTTAAGAGAGAGGGATTGGATGTTAAATTGAGCAAAGGCTTCATCAATTTCAGTAACGGCCGTTTCCCAAATTTCATCCCGCTCCGACTCCTCAATGTAATCAGCCAAAAAATCCTGGAAAAGCGTTTCTACCTGCTTCAAGAAATCAAGCCGAATATTTTCGCGCGCCTGCAACTGACCAGACCGCCGCAAGGCCAGGCTGCCCAAATTGGGTACAGGCGGCATCAAGGGCAAAAAGCGGCTCATCGCCTGCAGTAGTTGGTACAGATTATGGCCTCGTTCCTCATTATCCTGGACCAGTATCATAAGCCGGTCGATGACTTGATTCGGCCGCATCTGTTCTAATTCATCCTGATCCACCATATCCATGACACGAGGCAGCAGCGTGCGGGCCTGGCGCAAAATGCCGGGCACATTGACCTCATCGGTGGCGTCGGTGCTAAAATCAGACACAATGCGTTCTAACTCATTGCGCACAAAGGTACGGTAGTCGGTTACATAATTACTCACCAAATCCTCGATAGCAATACCAAAAGCTTCTTCGACACGCTCACCGAGGTCTATCGTTTCACCCAACAGCAGCGCCCGCCGCTCATCATAAATGGCCTGACGCTGCGCATTCATCACATCGTCATACTCCACAATATTCTTGCGGATATCGAAGTTGTAGCCTTCGATACGCTCCTGTGAATTTTCGATGATACGATCTAACATGCCGCTCTCAATGGGCATATCCTCAGGCACGTTGGTCCGAGACATGAAATTTTTCAGCCGTTCACCACCAAAACGACGCATCAGGTCATCTTCCAGGGATAAGAAGAAGCGGGAGGAGCCGGGGTCACCCTGGCGGGCTGCCCGACCACGAAGCTGATTATCAATTCGGCGTGATTCATGCCGCTCGGAACCGACCACATGCAGGCCGCCCAGACCCCATACCGCTTTGCGCTCCTGCTCTGTCTCTTGCACAATTTCTTGAATTCGGTCGATAAAGACAGCGGGCAAGCTAGGTACTGATTGCACAATCTTGCGGGCTTCGTCTAATTGTTTGGCCAACACGGCCCGAATCAGGGCCGCTCGTGCCGTGTAATGCTGCTCAAACAGATTTTCAGCCAGAAATTGAGCGGTGCGCTGGGCATCCTGGGAAGCCTGTTGATAGCGACGATAAAGCCCAGTCAACCGGACGATTTCATCAATCAGGGCCACATCTTTTTCCAATTTTTCTACATACTCGCGGGCAGTCCCAAACTGGCCGATGTTGACCAGACTTAAAACTTCTACCATCTGGTTATAATCCATTTTGTATGGCGCTTGCAGGCTGCGGGCCAGGTAACCGCGAATCTGGATTTTCTCTATTTCAACCAGGGCAGCATCAAACTCCGCTTTGAGCGACAACAAGGCATCAACCAGGTCTTCGCCCAGCATCTTGTGCTTTTGGGCCAGGGCGCGAGCCTCTTTTTCACTGTCGGTGAGCAAAGTTGTGGCCAGTTTTGTCAACAGGGCAAGATCGAACAGATCTCTTTCCATGACCTCAGAGGCCAACCCTTCAGCGTTACCGCCCAGCAAGATGTCGGTACCACGACCGGCCATATTGGTGGAGATGGTAACGCTGCCGCGACGGCCGGCCTGGGCCACAATAAGGGCCTCGGATTGGTGCTGCTTGGCGTTTAGCACAAAGTGGCGCACGCCTGCTCTTGTGAGCATGGTGTCAATCTTTTCAGAATGTTCTACTGAGGTGGTACCCACAAGTACCGGCTGGCCTCGTTCATGAACGCGGCGTACTTCTTCGATGATGGCCTGGTTTTTAGCGTCAAAGGTTCCAAATACCTGGTCAGGGTAGTCGGTCCGCTTAAAAAAGCGGGGTTTTTCTGTTTCGGGGTCTATATAACTGATCTTTTCAGTCCCGTCGTCCTTTTGCCGCTGTTCTTTGAGCGGAATAGATTGGGTCTCAACAATATACTCGACGTTGGTGGGCAGAGGCGTCACGCCCAGACCATAAATTTCATCAAACTCCTCGGCGTCGGTAACGGCCGTACCGGTCATACCGGCCAATTTTTCATACAGGCGGAAATAATTCTGCAAGGTGATCGTCGCTACCGTCACCGTTTCTCGCTGAATCTGGACACTCTCTTTGGCCTCGATCGCCTCATGTAACCCGTCAGAGTAACGGCGACCAGGCATCATACGACCGGTAAAGTCGTCGACAATAATGACCTCACCATCCCGCACCACATAGTCCACATCCCGCTTAAACAGGTATTGGGCCTTCATGGCGTTGTCCAAATAGTAGGTCAAATGGTAAAAGCGAGGATCATATAAACTGTCACCGGCATCAACGTCAATCTCCTCAATACGCCGTTCCACTTCGATAATACCGATATCTGTCAGGCTGACCGAGCGGCTTTTTTCGTCAATGTCATAATGGCCGTTTGGCTCTTCCTCTTCATCGGCCGTATTAGGACGCAAATTGCGTACATACTGAGAAAAACGTTGATAATCCTTGCCCGTCTCTGGAGCCGGACCCGAAATAATGAGCGGGGTGCGGGCCTCATCGATCAGCACATTGTCTACCTCATCAATAACCGCGTAGTGAAGTTCACGCTGTACCAATCTTTCCGGATCCAGGGTCATATTATCGCGCAGGTAGTCAAAGCCAAACTCGCTGCTGATACCATACGTAATGTCGGCCTCATAGGCCTGGCGACGTGTACAGGGTCGCCAATGAACCAGCCGCTCGTCTTCCAACTCTGCTCCCGGATTAACATACTCCGGATCATAGAGGGCTGAAAACTGCTGCGGCCCAATGCAGGCTACCGTCAACCCCATAAAGTGAAAGATTTTACCCATCCAGCCACCGTCACGGCGGGCCAGATATTCGTTGACCGTCACCAAATGCACCCCCCGCCCGGTCAGTGCATTTAAGAAGAGGGGGAGGGTCGCTACCAGCGTCTTACCTTCACCGGTACGCATTTCCACTACATCGCCGCGATGGAGCAGAACACCACCCATCATCTGCACATCGTAATGGCGTAGACCGGTGGCACGACGGGATGCTTCACGTACCAGGGCAAACGCCTCAGGCAGCAGCGCATCCAGTTCCTCCCCTGATTGAAACCGGTCTTTAAGCGATTGGGTCTCAGCCCGCAGCGCCTCGTCTGAGAGCTTTTCAACGTCCGGCTCTATAGCGGCGATTTCGTCTACAAGCGGCCGCAAGTTATTTAATATTTTTTGATTGGGATCACCCACAACTTTATAAAAAATGTTTTTGAAGAATGACATAGTGCTACCAGTAGTTAATTTTCCAAGTAATTTAGTAAGCGTTCAGCCTAGAAACCGAGTTTTTTCTCTGATGAATCGGCAATTTTACGGGCCAAAAAACTCAGTTTCTCCGAAGGAACTTACTCGTTGAACAGTTCACCGACGCTGCGCCCTTCATGGGAGCGGACAATAACTTCGCCGAGCAAATCGGCCACGGTAAGCACCGTGATGTTGGGCAGACTTTTTTCTGGGGGAATGGGAAGAGTGTCGGTGGTAACAATTTCTTTAATTGGCAGATTACGCAGCCGCTTGATGGCTGGATCGGACAACACGGCGTGGGTAAAAGCGACATAAACATCCCGTGCCCCAGATTTTTTGACCAACTCAACCGCTTCACTCAGAGAACCAGCCGTATCAACCAGGTCATCCACCACAATCACATCCCGATCTTCCACGCTGCCAATGAGGGTCAGCGCCTCGCGTACGTTACGGTTGCCACTGCGTCGTTTTTCGACAAAAGCCAGCGGCAGGTTAAGGTAAGCGGCATAGTTACGTCCTTTCTTAGCATAACCCAAATCGGGCGTAACAACCACCGCGTTAAGCTTTTTCTTTTGGAAATAATCAGCCAGGATATGAAAAGCGGTCAATGAGTCGCCGGGGATTTTGTAAAAGCCCTGGATTTGCTCGGCGTGCAGATCGATGGTAATCCAGCGATCGGCGCCGGCTACTTCGATCATGTCGGCCAGCAAACGCGCTGTAATAGGCACCCGCGGCTGGTCTTTTTTGTCGCTTTGGGAGTAGGCCATATAAGGAACAACCACCGTGATACGGCCGGCCGAATCTCGCTTGAGACAGTCAATGGCAATGAGCATTTCCATGATGTTGCGGTGAACGGGGCGGTTATGACTCTGGATAAGATAACAGTCTTGACCGCGAATGCTGCCCTGCAAGCGTACCAAGATATTTTCATTGGGAAAGTCGATGATATCCAGGGGAATAAGCGGTAGATTTGTGTAGTCTGCAATGCGTTGAGCCAGTTCAGGACAGCCTGATCCGGCGAATAGTTTGATATCGCCGTACATAATGTACTCCAGTTAATGCGTAGTAGGTAGTCCGTAGATAAATGGCATCTTACCCGCTACGACCCTGTTAGTTTAATGATCGAAATAGGCGGTCAACGGCCGTATAGGGATCCAATTCTCGCTGCGCCACGGCCGTTATTAACTCATCGCGAGTAGGGGCCGGAACGGCCGTTTCCAGCCGGGCCATAAAACGATATTGAAGGAGGGCTAACACCTCGCGGCGGCTGCGCTCCTTTTCACGAGCCAGCCAGCCCCCTGTTTCTTGCAGGTAGACCCGGTGACTCTGAATCTTCTGCGCCAGGGCCTCAATTCCGGTCCCATCCGTTGAAATGGTTTCCATAACCGGAATTTGCCAGATAGTTTCGTCGGCTGCGGCCGGCAAGGGGGTGCTGGTAATACGGCCGTGATGGCGCGTGCCCCCGGTCGGTCCCAATTGCAGCATCGTCTTCAGCGAACGAACCGTACGAGCCGCTCCCGGCCGGTCAGCTTTATTGACCACCAGGATGTCGGCAATTTCCAAAATACCGGCCTTGATCGATTGGATGTCATCTCCCATTCCGGGTGCCTCAATGACCAGGGTGGTGTGGGCCGCGCCGGCGATGTCCACCTCTGCCTGCCCCGCGCCCACAGTTTCGATCAAAACCAGGTCAAAACCGGCCGCATCCAACACTTTGGCCGCCGCAGCCGTAGCCCGTGACAGACCACCTAGACTGCCGCGCGAGGCCATGCTGCGAATAAAAATGCCACTGTCGCCTGACAGATCACGCATCCGCACCCGATCACCCAGTAAAGCGCCTCCGGTAAAAGGACTGCTGGGATCCACGGCAATAATCCCTACTCGCTTCTCCTGCCGCCGGTACGTTTTAGCCAACTCATTGACCAGCGTACTTTTGCCCGATCCGGGCGCACCGGTGATGCCCACGATATGAGCCTGGCCGGTATGGGTATAGAGGGCGGTCGTAATTTGTTGGGCCGCCTCGTCACTGTTTTCCAGCCGGGTTATCAGGCGGGCGATGGCCCGTGGCTGGCCCTGGCGTGCTTTATCGATCCAATCAGTCACAGCGCAGCCTCTGGGGTGCGAATAGCTTGCCAGATAAATGTGGTGATTTCTTCAATGCTGGCCCCCGGTCCAAAAACCCCTTTTATGCCCAACTCTTCTAAACGCGGCCTGTCGTCAGTGGGAATAATACCGCCCAGGAAAACGGGAATGTCGGTTAACTCTTGTTCGACCATCAGGGCCACAATGCGCTCCATCAGCGGCATATGGGCACCTGACAGGATGCTGAGGCCGATAGCGTCTACGTCTTCTTGCAGGGCGGCTTCAACAATCATGTCTGGCGTTTGTCGCAGACCGGTATAGATGACTTCCATCCCGGCATCACGCAGGGCGCGGGCAATGACCTTGGCCCCCCGATCATGGCCATCCAGGCCGGGTTTGCCTATCAAGATGCGTGGCTTGCGCTCTTGTTCCATATAGTTTCTCCTTTCAATGTAGCAGAGTTGCGGCGTGGCGGAGTAGCAACTTCGCCACTTCGCCACCTTACCACTTTGCCGCAATTATACCGAGAGAACGGCCGTTTTACTAACAAATATAACCCCATACCTCTTTAACCAGACTAAAACAGCCTAAATCTCCAACTTTCGCCCCTTGCGAAAAAGTGGTCCTTTCCTTTATACTACACATTATGTGAACAACCGTTGCTTGGTCGTTGATAATTAACCACCGATCATTTCGAAGGAAACAGGCACGCTGTATCGTACCAACACATAGCTGCCAACACTAGTACCTCAACTTTCTAAATTTGCAGGGTGGTTTGTAGTAACCGCTTCAGCGGTCAGACGGCTAAACATGTGCTGAGCGCAGCCGAAGTAGCCGTTACTACAAACCTGCAAAATTATAAATTCTGGGTACTAGTTGGAACCCGTCGTCTGTCGTCCCTCGTCTATGGTCATTTTTGAAGGAGGGTTTTGCCATGAGAATTACCTCAATATCCCGTATTTTATTATTTGCCGGGCTGCTGGCCCTGGCCGGGCTGCTAAGCTGGGGACAGGTCGAATCTGTTCAGGCTGCCCCTACCCAAAGCAGCGGCCACTCCAGTGGCCACTATACGGCCGTTATTGCCACCGGTGCGCTTAACGTCCGTTCTGGGCCAGGGATTACCTTTAACCGAACGGCCGCTGTCTACCAGGGGAATACCGTAACGCTGCTCGGTCGTAACCAGAGCGCCACCTGGGTCAAAATTCAGATGGCCAACGGCCACCAGGGCTGGGTCAATGTCGCCTATACGTTCCCCAGCGTGGCCGTTGTTACTTTACCCGTTGTGGACGCACCGGCCCCGCCCAGTGCCAGCGCCACGGCAGTCGTCAACACCGGTGCGCTTAACGTGCGATCTGGCCCCAGCGTGGCCCACACTGTGGTGGCTGTGGCTCAACAAGGGTTCGCTCTGCAACTGTTAGGGCGCAATGCCAACAGCAGTTGGGCCAAAGTGCGCCTGACCAGCGGGCAAGAAGGGTGGGTCAACGCCAGCCTGATTACGCCCAGTGTGCCAATTAGCAGCCTGCCCATGGTTGATGCGCCGGGGGTAACACCCACGGCCGTCGTCAACACCGGTGCCCTCAACGTGCGCTCCGGTCCAGGGGTAAGCTACAGCGTCGTGACCTGGGTGCAGCAGGGTCAAACACTCAGCCTGTTAGGTCGCAACGCCAACAGCAGTTGGGTTCAGGTGCGTACAGCCGGCAATCACACAGGGTGGGTCAACGCCTCCCTTATTCAGGCCAATGTGGCTGTTAGCAGCCTGCCGGTAGTAGGCGCAGCAGCCCCGACCGGAACGGCCGTTGTCAGCACCGGTGCCCTCAACGTTCGTTACGGACCGGGCGTAAGTTATGGGGCCTTTGCCGCTGTTTATCAGGGCACAACCGTATCCCTGTTGGGTCGCAACCAGGCCGCCAACTGGGTCAAAATTCAACTGCCCAACGGCAACCAGGGGTGGGTCAATGCCGCCTTTCTACAGGCCAGCGTAGCCATTGTCAACCTGCCTGTTGTTGGCTAAAAGGTGGATAATGCGTGAAACGTGAGGCCCATAGAGCTTACGCACCTCCAGAGAGACTACAAAAGTCTGCGAGACTTTTGTAGTCTGGCAACTGCGTAATTCCTGACCCATACTCACGTTTCACGCATCAAAATCCTTGACAACCGGCACCGGTCATGATACCATGCCGCCATAATTTAACAGCAAAAAGCTGTGACGTGGAAGAGTAGTTGGCAAAGCGAGTTAGGCCCTATAGATTTTTAAAAAAATTTATAGGGCAAAAGAGAATTGACCCACCGGCTGCAAGGTCAATAACAGCGCCGCCAATGAATGGGCCGCCGAGCTGTCTGGGCGAAGGCTGTATAGTAGTCCGGGCCGGAGATGCCACCGTTATCAAGGCAAGACTTTCTAAAATAAATTAAGTAGGAAGTTGAAATGAAGTGGAGCTGGCTGACGCACCATCAGGTGCGTTTTTGATTTTAAGAGCCGGTTCAAGCGGGGTGGCACCGCGGGAATGTCGAAAACAGACGCCCTCATCCCTGGTGAAATGGATTATTTCACCAGGGATGAGGGCGTTTTTGTTGTAAGCGTTCAGTTAGTCATAGAATAGGACGCGGATAAACGCAGATACAGCGGATAAACACGGATTTTTGGGGCCGTCGTCCATGGTCTATCGTCATTTTTGAAGGAGATCTCATGCGTACAAAAGATGTTTACCAGCCATCGTTGGCCGAATTTCGCCAACTGGCCGCAGGACCAGCCAACTTGATTCCGGTCTACCGGGAGTTTGCGGCCGATTTAGAGACACCGGTTTCTGTTTATTTGAAGCTAATGACCGAACCCGGTGCCTCTTTTCTGCTGGAGTCGGTAGAGGGTGGCGAGCAAATCGGCCGTTATTCCTTCGTAGGCGTCAATCCGCGGGGAACCATTACCCTAAACGGCCGTTCCCTCACCCACAGCCAGGACGGCCAGAGCCAGACCACCGAACTGGCACAGGGCCAGGATATTCTCGATGTGATCCAGGCTGAACTGGAGCGCTTCACCCCGGCCGACCTGCCCGGCCTGCCCCGCTTCAACGGTGGCGCGGTCGGCTACCAGGGGTATGATGTGGTTCGTTTTTTTGAACGGCTGCCGCAAACGGCCGCTCCCGTTCTCGACATTCCAGACGCTATCTTTCTCCTGGCCGACACGCTGGTCGTCTTCGACCATGCCCGCCACCGCCTCATCCTACTGGCCAATACCCGCGTTGGTGAGGAAGTGGGCAGTCCCGACGTGGAGGCAGCCTATGTAGAAGCGATCCAGCGGATCGAGCGCATTAGCGAGAAATTGTTACGGCCGTTGCCTGCCGTTCCGGCCCGGCGTTGGGGGGCTGGCAGCAACGGCGAGAGCGACCCCGTCTCTAATAAAAGCCAGGCGGAGTATGAAACCATGGTGACCCAGGCCAAAGAACACATTGCCGCCGGCGACATCTTCCAGGTAGTTCTGAGCCAACGCTTTAGCCGCCGCACCAGCGCCCATCCTTTCGCTATCTACCGCGCCCTGTGTATGCTTAACCCGTCTCCCTATATGTTCTACTTCGACTTCGGGGCCAACGATTTGCAGGTGATCGGTGCCTCGCCCGAAATGCACGTGCGCCTGGAAGACGGCGTGGCCAGCGTACGCCCCATTGCCGGAACCCGCCACCGGGGCCATACGCCCCAAGAAGACGACCAACTGGCCGCTGATCTACTGGCTGATCCCAAAGAGCGAGCCGAACATGTGATGCTAATCGATCTCGGCCGTAACGATATCGGCCGTGTCAGCGAATATGGCAGCGTCAACGTGCGTGATCTGATGGTCATTGAGCGCTACAGCCACGTCATGCACATCGTCAGCCACGTCGAGGGGCAAATACGGCCCGACCTGAACGCCTTTGACCTGATGCGGGCCACCTTCCCTGCCGGCACGGTCAGCGGCGCGCCCAAAGTGCGGGCTATGGAGATTATTGAAGAATTAGAAGGGGAACGACGCGGCCTTTACGCCGGGGCCGTCGGCTATTTTAGCTACGACGGCAGCATGGACACCTGCATCGCCATTCGCACCATGGTCATGCAGGGCGATACCGTCCACGTCCAGGCCGGGGCCGGCATCGTGGCCGACAGCGACCCCACCCGCGAACATGAAGAGTGCGCCAACAAAGCCCGCGCCCTCCTCATCGCCGTCGAAAAAGCGGAAAATGGGCTGTTGTAACTATTTTTCACCACAGAGCGCACAGAGGGCACAGAGAAAAAGCTATAAATCTCTGTGTTCTCGGTGCCCTCAGTGGTTCGTTTTTGTGAGGAAGAATTATGAGTGAAAAGAGAGTCGTATTCAGCGGTATTCAGCCCAGCGGCGAATTCCACCTGGGCAACTACCTGGGGGCCGTCAAACATTGGGTGGCCCGCCAGGATGAGAAGATCAACTATTTCTGCATTGTAGACCTGCACAGTCTGACGCTGCCCCAGGATCCGGAAACGCTGCGGCGGCAGACCCGTTCCCTGGCCGCCATTCTGCTGGCCTGCGGCATTGACCCCGACAAAAGCACCCTCTTCATTCAGAGCCATGTGGCCGCTCACGCTGAAGGCTGTTGGCTGCTGAACTGCATCACGCCGTTGGGTTGGCTGCAGCGCATGACTCAATTTAAGGACAAATCGGCCCGGCAGGAGAGCGTGGGTACGGGGCTGCTCGATTATCCGGTACTGCAAGCGGCCGATATCATGCTCTACGATGCCCACGAAGTGCCCGTTGGCGAGGATCAGAAGCAGCACGTAGAGCTGACCCGCGACATTGGCCAACGATTTAACCATCTTTACGAGGAAGAATTTTTCGTCATCCCTGAAGCGATTATTCCCCAAACGGGAGCACGCATTATGGGACTGGATGATCCTGCGACTAAAATGTCGAAAAGCCTGGCTTATACACGCGGCCATGCTATTCGCCTTCTCGACGAGCCGAAGGAGATTTTACGCTCCTTCAAGAAGGCTGTTACCGATTCCGGTAATGAGATTATCTTCTCGGACGAGCCGGAGAAGACGGGCGTAAACAACTTGCTGGGTATCTATAAGGCTGTTACGGGCAAGAGTGAGCCAGACGTACTGGCCGATTTTGCCGCTGCGCGTGGTTATGGGGATTTGAAGGTTGGCGTGGCAGAAGCGGTAATTGAAGCGCTCAAACCGATTCAAATGCGGTATAATGAACTGATGGCCGACCCGGCCGAACTGGACCGCATCATGAAAAAAGGGGCTGATCAGGCCCGCGCCGTCGCCACGCCCAAGCTAGATGAGATGAAGCGGATCATGGGGCTGACCCTGCCGCAATGATTGTATGTAGGGTGATTTTTCAAAGGGTGTGCTTCAAAACTTGTGCTGAGCAAGGTTGAACTATGGGTTGAACAGAAGGAAGATAATAATTAATTTGTGAATTGTTGAATTTGTGAATTGTTAATGGAGATAGCGCTGTGGCCAGGGGTGATGATATTGAAGCCAGAAGTAGAGGATTAAGACCAGCTCTGGCCGAGTATAACG
>JAWOIM010000366.1:0-11840 GCA_046484685.1 Chloroflexota bacterium
TTTTATAAAGGAACAAGTCTAATGACTCTATTTTGGAGAAACCCCTTACCGCCAAACCTGCCCCACACTACCATCGCTACCCGCTGTCAGGTAAATCGAACTTCCAGTTCGATTTACCTGACAGCGGGTAGCGATGGTAGTGTGGGGCAGGTTTGGCGGTAAGGGGTTTCTCCAAAATAGAGTCATTAGACTTGTTCCTTTATAAAATATCGCACATGTCATTCCCGCGCAGGCGGGAATCCACTCCTCCAAATGAAGATGGATGCCTGCCTTCGCAGGCATGACAATCGTGGGTAGTTATTAAATAGGAATAACTCTATTGTAGCCGTGGTTTCTTACCGCGTTTCTCAGAGGCGAGGTTTAGAATTCTCTTATTGCATAACCACCAATTAACCTACGCGGATAGACCAGAAAGAAACGGATTTTTATGCCAAACGGTTCAACATGTTCACGGAAAATAGGATAGTTGCGTTTATCGGTCTTGGAAAACTTTGCCTCACCTTTTCCCAGGTGATTATGGTATTGTCGGATTTCAGTACCTCCCATCTCCTGGGCTTTCCAGCCCCAATTAGTATAGTCGTCTGCAGGACGGCAGCGGTATTTAGAACCAATATTGGCAGTAACCCTCAACACTTCATTGCCTCGACAAAAAGCGGTTACAAAAACCTCTTTGCTTTCAGTGAACATACCTTTGATCATTTTTTGTTCAAATATGTTGACAGGCTGACGTCGGTTTAGGTCGTATAAACCCTTGAAGGGCGGTCGTCGTTTCTTTTTTTGTTTGCCTTGTATTAAACGTGAAATAAATGACATTTGATAGTTAAACCCCAAGATGTTGACAAGATGTTGACAGGTTACATACAGTTGTATAACCATTGAATATGACAGAAGTCAAGATTTATGGCAATAGTACTAACAAGTTATTCCATTCAACCAAGCTAATGTACCAACTTTAGCATAAGTTAATAAGCTACCCTGGTCAACTCAGGTGAAAAGCGATAAATTCTATAGTCAGCGAAAAAGTTGTTCGCCTCACTCAAAATGACAAAGCAATGTATCATGAGATCAAAGATGATGTGGTATAATTTAAAGAGTATATAGGGTGTCTCTATGGACATTTTGTACCAGCTACAAGGTATTAATTTTGAATGGGATGAAAGTAAAGCAAGGGCCAATGTGCAAAAGCATGGTGTCACCTTTGCTGAAGCAGCCGAAGTGTTTTTTGATCCTTTTTACCAATCTGGTGATGCTTCTGATAATTACGAGGAGCGAGAATTTATATTGGGCTACTCCCTGTCTCAACGAATTCTGTTAGTTGTTTATGTAGAGCGTGGTGACCGGACACGCATTATTTCGGCACGACCGGCTACTCACCATGAGAGGAAATTATATGAAGAAGCGTGAAAATAATTCAGAGGAATTTGAGGTCAAACTGCGTCCGCGAGAAACTGAACTGGTTTCTTTGCCTATACCGAAGGATACACTGGCTTCGCTCAATAAGGTCGCTGCCAGTCGAGATATGTCAGTACAAGCCTTGCTTAAGTTTTATGTTGGACAAGGATTGCGCCATGATCTAGCTACACTTTTCGGCGATCGCCTTCTGGAAACAACTGAACAAGTTCTTACCAAACATATCGAGTCGGAAGAGGAAATCTCTTCTATCATCCGCGAGATTCGTAGTCAGGCAGTGGGCGGTTAGCTTGCCTAAGGACTTTTTGGTTGTGGCTCACGCATTAAACCTGTAAGACCATGCCGCTGCGGCCGGGTAAGGAAAGGGCTACCTGGCCCGGATTATCGCCGGTCGTTACGGCACCCTGCCCGTAAAGTGGTTTCAAAGAATGGGGGTCGGGGAGGAAATCGGCCGTTTTGACCAACACCGACTGATCTTTTTCGGCCACATTGACGGCCACCAGCAGTGTTTCTGTTTCGTGACGGCGGGCAAAGACGTAGACATCCCCGGCGGCGTATAGATGATGGTAGCTGCCCCGCCGCAGGGCAACATGGGCATGGCGCAGAGCGATCAGCTCCTTGAAAGTGGCCAACATCCCCTTGTCCCAGGCCGCTTCATCCTGCCAGGGAAAGGTCCAGCGAGCATCCTTGTCGTCATGGTCGGCCTCGTAGTCGGTGGTGCCGCGGATGGCGATCTCGTTGCCGTAATAGATGCAGGGAGCGCCGGGAAAGGTCATTTGCAGCAGCGTGGCCAGAATGACCGACCGCTTATCCCCGCGTACCAGGCTCAAAATGCGCGGCGTATCGTGGCTGTCCAGCAGATTAAGCTGCACCTGCGTGATCTCCCAATCATAGGCAGCTAATAACTGCTCGATTTGCCCGGCATAATCGGCCGCGTCCAGCGTGGGGTAGGGCTGGTAAGAGCGGTTGCCCGCCAGCCGCCGGCTGACCCGGTCTCCGGCGGTAAAGGCCACAATGGCCGAGGTCAGCGGGTAGTTCATCAGGGCATCAAAGCGGTCGCCTTGCAGCCAGTCGGGGGCCACTTCCCAGATTTCACCCACGATGTAGGCTTCGGGATTGACGGCCCGTACCCGCTGCCGGAACTCTTCCCAAAAGCCGGGCGTTGTAATTTCGGCCGGCACGTCCAGCCGCCAGCCGTCGATGTCGTACTCGCGCAGCCAATATTCGGCAATTTGCATGATATATTCGCGCACCTGGGGGTTGTCGGTATTGAAGTTGGGCAGGGCGCGATTGCCGACCCAACTATCGTAATTGGCCGGTTTGCTGCCGTCGTAAGGGGCCAGGGGCCACGCCTCTACCGTGAACCAGTCTAGCCAGGCGGAGTAGGGGCCGTTTTCCAGGATGTCATTAAATTGGAAGAAGCCCCGGCTGGCATGGTTAAAGACGCCGTCCAGGACAATGCGAATATCTCGCTTATGGGCCTCGTCGACCAGCTCGCGCAGGGCCGCGTTGCCCCCCAGCAGCGGGTCTACCTGATAATAGTCGTGGGTGTGATAGCGATGGTTGCAGGCAGATTGGAAGATGGGATTCAGGTAAAGGGCGTTGATGCCCAGCGCCTGAATATGGTCGAGCCGTTCTACAATACCCAGCAGGTCGCCTCCCTTGTAGCCCTGGCCGGTCGGCGGTTCGGACCACGGCTCAATGTTGCCCGGCTTCTGTACCCGCTCACTTTTGGCAAAGCGGTCGGGGAATATCTGGTAGAATACGGCCTCTTTAACCCAGTTGGGTGTGTTAATTTTTTTCATGGTTATCTCCTTCGAAAATAGACCATGGACGACGGCCCCTGATTTAATCAGGGGTAGACGATGAATTTTCATTCATTATGGTGTGCCGTGCCCATGTAGAATTCCTAGTGTGCGATAAAAACAGCTAATTTCCCCGGTGTGGCAGGCCGGGCCGGCCGGATCGACCAGAATGAGCAGCGTGTCGGCATCACAATCATAGCGGATTTCGCGCACCTGCTGTACATTGCCCGATGAGTCTCCTTTGTGCCACATCGTCTGGCGGCTGCGGCTCCAGAAATGGGTTTCGGCCGTGGCCTGCGTCAGCCGCAGCGCGTCCTCATTCATCCAGGCTACCATCAATACCTGCTTTGTCGTCGCGTCCTGGACCACTGCCGGAATTAAACCCTGATCGTCATAATGTAGCTGGTTCATGTTGGTCCTCACATTAATAATTAATTGTTGAATGGATGAATTGTTGAATGGTTAATGGCTGGCTGGCCACGCTCCATTAACAATTCACAAATTCAACAATTCACAAATTAAGTATTTCTAACTGCAATGCCTTGTTGGGCCAGATATTGTTTGACTTCGGCAATGGTGAGCTGTTTATAGTGGAAGAGTGACGCCGCCAGGGCGGCATCGGCCCCGCCGTCGGTGAGGGCCTGGGCAAAGTGGGCCAGTTCACCGGCCCCGCCGGAGGCAATGACGGGGATATTGACAGCATCACTAATGGCGCGGGTCAGGGGGATGTCGTAACCGGCCTGCGTCCCGTCGCCGTCCATGCTGGTTAATAAAATTTCGCCTGCGCCTCGCTGCTCGACTTCGATGGCCCACTCTACCGCATCCCGGCCGGTCGCTTTGCGTCCGCCGCTGACATAGACTTGCCAGGTTGATTGGGGGATGGGGGATGGGGAGTGGGGGCTGGGGGTTGGGGAATGGGGGGTGGGAGTGCGGCGGGCGTCGATGGCTACGACGATGGCCTGACTGCCGAATTCGGCAGCGCCCTGGCTGATAAGGTCGGGGTTGGCCACGGCGGCGGAGTTGATGCTGATTTTGTCAGCTCCGGCGCGCAGGATGGCCCGCATGTCGTCTACGGTGCGGATGCCGCCGCCAACGGTAAAGGGAATAAAGACCTGGTCGGCCACGGCACGGGCCATGGCCCTGACGGTCTGGCGGGCCTCGTGGGTGGCCGTAATGTCCAGGAAGACCAGTTCATCGGCCCCGGCCTGGTCGTAGACCTGGGCCTGCTCTACCGGATCACCAGCGTCGCGCAGTTGCACAAAATTGACGCCTTTGACCACACGGCCGTTTTTTACATCTAAACAAGGGATAATGCGTTTGGCTAACATAGGTATAGGCTTACTTTAGAAACCGGGTTTTTTCGGAAAAACCCGGTTTCTGACTCATGAGAGGATATGCCTCAATTGGGATAGCTCGCTAATTTCATACGTCAGGTCGAAATCGGCCGTTTTGCCGTTGGGATTGTACCAGCAGGTGTCGATGCCGTAGCTGCGGCCGCCGGCCATATCAGAGGTCAGGCTGTCGCCGATGATGAGAACGGTTTCTTTAGACGGCCGTTGCAGCCGTTCGAAGGTGTGGTCAAAAATAGCCGGGTCGGGTTTGGCCACGCCAATTTCGTCGGAGACGATAATGGTGTCAAAATAGGTGGCCAGGCCGCTCTTTTGCAGGCGCGGGTATTGTACGTCGGCCAGGCCGTTGGTGATGAGGGTGAGGTGGTAACGGCCGTGTAGTTCGGCAATCAACTCAGCCGCGCCGGCGATCAGGTGGGCCTGCTGCCCCAGTTGGGTCAGGTAGGTATCGGCAAAGGCTGTGGCATCATAGGCAATGCCAAATTCGTCAAACAGGCTTTGAAAACGGCCGGTGCGCAGTTCGGCCACCGTTGTTTGCCCCTGTTCAAAACGCTGCCAGAAGCGAAGGTTGATCACCTGATACCGCTCCCCATGCGCGGATTGAAAATCCAGCTCGTGGTGGGCAAAATTGTCGGCCAATGCCTGCGCTTCGGCCGTGGTGTAGTCAAACAGCGTGCCGTCAGCGTCAAATAAGAGATGGGTGTAGTTTTTCATAGTGTGCATGCCGCTAACCAGCGTTCAAAAGAGCGTAATGTGATCTGGTTTCTGTGCATCTTTCATAGAATTACTTCCTTAAAAGGGTTTACATAGGACATGCTGATTTTCTGGCAAAATTCGATAAGAAGAGTATAGGGCATTCTGTTTTTGGGTGCAATCAGGCGTTACATTTCATTCAACGGCCGTTTCCAAATCAAATCTGCAAAACTGGCGTTATAGGGGTTGCCACAAAGGCCATCTTTTTTATGCTATAATTGAAGCACGGCAAAATTCGGATAAGCCTTGTGGTGATGGCAGGAAAGGTACTCATGCAAGATACACAAAGATTGAAGGCAAAAATCATAACCCTGTTAGATTTTCTACCGGCGGATAGCTTAAAGCTGCTGGCTGAGTTTGCTGCTTTCTTGCGGGCGAAATCTGGTAGTTATGATGTTGTAGAGCCGTCAATGGTTCAGGAGCAGGTGGCAGAAATCACGTTCGAGACCGCTGTTCAGCGACAGCAGCCAATTCGTGTAGTCAGTCCCCGTTTGGTTAATCGTGAACAAATCGCAGACTTCAGATTAGAAGTTATTGAAGAAGCCAATGACCGCCTACAATAATACTGCATTCCTTAACCCCATTCACCGAATTAACTGGTCAAGACAGTTAGTGTTTAAGTAAGTAATAGGGTTTCCCTGTGTCATTCCCGCGAAGGCGGGAATCCATACGCCTGGACTCCCGCCTTCGCGAGAGTGACAGAGAAGGTTTCTGTTGCCCGCTTACATTCTTAATTTGCAAGCGCCTTGGCCTACCGCCCGGCCTGAACCAGCATTTTGGCCTTCTTGAACGGGTTTTTGCTGGTTACCAATGTTTCGCCGACCAGGATGGCGTCGACGCCAATGGTGGCCAGGGTGTGCACATCCACACCCGTTTTCACCCCACTTTCTGCCACCACCACTATCTCCGGCGGAATGCGCTGCCGTAGCCGGGCCGTGTTGTCAAAATCTACCTTGAACGTCTGCAAATTGCGGTTATTCACGCCAATAATGCGCGGCTGCACTGTCAGCGCCCGCTCTAATTCTGCCTCTGTATGCACCTCAATCAGGGCATTCATCCCCAATTTATGGGCCAACTTGAGCAGCGCTTGCAAATCATTATCCCCCAGGACCGACACAATCAGCAAGATCGCATCAGCCCCGGCGGCGCGAGCTTCATAGACCTGGTAGGGGTCAAAGATAAAATCTTTGCGCAGCACGGGGATACCTACGGCCTCTTTTCCGTAACGCAGGTCGGCGACATCCCGTAAATCAGAGAGTGAGCCTTGAAAGTGACGGCCGTCTGTCAGCACCGAAATCGCACTGGCCCCCGCTTTGGCGTAATCACGGGCCAACTGGGCGGCATCATAATTGGGAACCAGCAGCCCTTTGCTGGGCGACGCCTTTTTACACTCGGCAATGAGGGAGACGCCCGGCTGTTTCAGTGCAGCGTAAAAGTCAAGGGGGCGTGGGGCCACGCTGGCCAGCGCCCGCAGGTCGGCCAGGGGCACAGACCGGATAATTTTGGGCAACTGTTCCCGATGATAACGCATAATCTCATCCAGAATCTTGCCCCGTCGTTTGGCGATATTGCTTACACTCATAGGTATCCTTCGTGATGCGTGAAACGTGAAATGTGATGGCTTTTCACGTTTCACGTTTCACTCCTTACGTTTCGCGTTTGTTTGCTTGATCCAATTATTTAACGTCTTTAACGCAGCACCACTATCGATGGCCTGGCGGGCCTGGGCCAGGCCGGTCATCCAGTCGCCGCTGTGAGGAGTAAGAGCGGCGGCGGCGTTGAGTAAAACAATGTCCCGGCGTGGCCCCTGGTCTTTACCGCTGAGAATGTCGTGGGTAATTTGCGCATTGGCAGCCGGATCGCCGCCGCTGAAGTCGTCGAGCGTGGCGCGGGGCAGCCCCAGGTCGGCCGGGTCCAGTTCAATCGTTTCTACCCGCCCATTCTGCAAATGGCTGACCCGGTTAACGCCGCTGGTGGAAAATTCATCCAGCCCATCGGCCCCGTGGACAATGTAAGCGGCCGTACTGCCCAACTCGCTCAGGACGTGGGCCAACGGCTCGGTTAACTGGGGAGCATAGACGCCAATGACCTGGTGGGTGGCCCCGGCCGGATTGGTCAACGGTCCCAGCAGGTTGAAGATGGTGCGCTGCCCTAGTTCGCGGCGCGGGCCGATGGCGAAGCGCATGGCCGGATGGTGGTGGATGGCGTACAAAAAGCCAATGCCCACCGTTTCGATGCAGCCGGCCACCTGCTCCGGGTCGAGGTCTAGATTGCCACCCAGGGCCATCAGGACATCGGCCGAGCCGGATTTGCTGCTGGCGGCCCGGTTGCCATGTTTGGCTACCTTAACGCCCGCCCCGGCCACCACAAAAGCGGCCGTTGTGGAGATATTAAAGGTGTGTTTGCCGTCGCCCCCCGTGCCGCAGGTATCGACCAGCATCCCGTTTTGTTGGCCTACGGTGACACTGACAGGCACGACATGGGTTCGCATAGATCTGGCGCTGCCGGCTACTTCGGCCACCGTTTCTCCCTTCATACGCAGGGCGGTCAGGTAGCTGCCCATCTGGGCCTGTGTGGCCAGCCCGGTCATAATGGCATCCATGGCCGCTTCGGCCTGTTCCAGGCTGAGGGAACGGCCGTTTATCACTTCAGCAATCGCTGCTTTCAAAGGCATAGGGTTTGCTTCCTTTGGAAATTCTGGGTATTGAGCGTGATGCGTGAAGCGTGAAACGTGAGGAAAAAGATATCACGCTTCACGTTTCACGTATCACGTTTTATTTACATCACTTTCGTCAAAGCCAATGGTGTGGCAAGCTGCTCATTGGCCGCTTTGATCGCTTCGGCCGAGCCGAGGACGACAATACGGCCGTTGTCCCGCACCTGGGTTAAT
The DNA here is from genome assembly GCA_046484685.1 of Chloroflexota bacterium. Lineage (GTDB taxonomy): Bacteria > Chloroflexota > Anaerolineae > Promineifilales > Promineifilaceae > SLGK01. The sequence continues at coordinate 8,208 of JAWOIM010000366.1, forward strand.
GTGTCGGCAAAGGCTTTGAAGTCAGCGGCCGTTGTGGTCAGGATTTGCTCCCGGTACGTTTGCCGCGCCTCATCGGTGTAGCCGGTCAGGTAGCGCATCATCGAACTGTGCCCTTTGGCGTCCGGCAGTTGGTAGCTGTCCATGCTGCTGATAGTACCGATTATGCTTTTCACCAGTTCACCCTCATTGAGTTCCAGGCCACGCAGAAAATCGGCCGTTTTGTCATAATTAGCCAACGTCTCTAGCAAATTGGGATCGCGGTAAGAAAGGAAAACAAAGGTGCCATCATGCCGGTTAAACGAGCACATCGCCCCATAGGCTCCCCCTTGTGCCCGGATTTTTTCCCAGAGCCAACTGGTTCGCAAAAAATTACCAATAACTGAAATAGAGCCGTCTAGTTGATAGCCATGCTCATACAGGTTGACCCCTTTGACGACGTAGTTGACCTGGGCTGGGATGGTCAACCCTTCATATGGCGGATGGAGATCGCGCTGCCAGGTTGCCCGCTGTCCGTTTCCTGCCGGCAAGTGGGTCAGAAATTCATCCAATTGAGGGCGGAATTGCTGCCAGTTATCGTTTTCGAGGGTGACATTAACGATCAGCGCGTTACGGTTAATGATCAGATGGTGGATTTGTTCCAATTTGGCCAGGACTGAAGGCCAGTCATTCTCTACCGCCAGGGCCAACTCACGCAGAAAGAAGAGATAGCTGACCCCCCCCATTTGTTCGGCTACCCAGCCCGCTTCGCTGAATTGGCTCTGCAGGCGGGCGTTGGCCACGCTGTGTCCGGCGGGAATCACGCTGGCTTCTTTGCGAGCTTTCGATTCTAGCACCATTTGGCGAAAGCGCTCCTGATTATCGAGCTTGAGGGTCAGCAAAATGTCGCGCATGATGGCTAACAGATCGGTCGTCTGGCTCATCGTTGCTTTGCCACGCAGAAAGAGGTAGACGGCGGCTTCGTCGTTAAGGTGGGTGCCGGAAACATAGCTGCTGGCACTTACATCCCCGGTTTGGCGGCCAATGCGCTGGGAGAGCGTGACAAAATCTTCTGTTTCGGTGCCAATTTGGGTGAGGCAACGGCCGTATAATTTTACATAGGGCAGTAATTCCGGCGGTAAAACGTGCAGGTCAAAGCCCAGGTCGAGGTAAACGATGCCGTTGGTAAAGAGGTCATGGTAGAGCAGTTTGGCTCCCTGCATTTGGCTGACTTCCAGCGGGACGGGTTTGTTTTCTTTGTCCAGATCAGCCAGCGTCAGGCGGGGAATGGTGGCCAGCGCTTCAGGGCTGTCGGGTTGCTCTTGCAGACGCTTGAGGGCCTGCGTGTTGGCTATCACCGCTTCTAATTGGGCCTGGTCCATGCCGGCTTTGATGGCCGCCAGTTTTTCCTGTTCGGCCGTTTCTAGCTCTTGTTGCAGGCCGGGGTCCGGCTCCAGAATGAGGGTGAGGCGATGGTTGTTGTCCAGCAAATAGCGGCGAATCAGGTCAGATAGGTAGCCGGTTGAGTCTTGGAGTTGGGCCTTAACGGCCGTTAACGGAGCTTCATATTGCAGCGTTGCAATCGGATCCCGGTTAAAGAGCCAGTTGTGCAGCGTGCGCATCATCAACAGCAGGCCGCGCGGGTAAGAGCCGGTATTATTTTCGCGCAGATCAAATTCCAGTGTATTGAGGGCCGCGTCGACTGTATCCTTTTCAATATGTTCTTCGGCCAGCGCTGCCAGCGTTTCTATAATGAGTGACTCTACTGCATCGGCAGCAGAAAGATCAATCCCTTTCAGGCCAATAGAAAAGGTCATCTGGCGCATAGAGCCGGACAACCCGTCCCCGGTCACATCCTCGCCCAGCCCGGAATCAATCAATGCTTTTCGCAGCGGCGCGGCTGACGTTCCCACCAGGGCGTCAGACAGGATGTTGAGGCTCATAATCAGGGTCGGCTCGGTAATTTCAGGCAAGACCCAACTAACCATGATCATGCCCTTCTTGTTGCTGTCGCTTTCCGCGTCAATGGCGTAACGTTCCACCACCCGCCGCGGTTGAGAAAAGGGGGTATGGACATCGATCATCGCTTCGATGGGATTGGCTTCAAACTCACTCAGCCATTTATCCAGCAGTCGCAGCCGTTCGGCCGGGTCGTCATCGCCATAAAAGAAGATGCGAGCGTTAGAAGGATGGTAATAAGCTTCATGGAACTGTTTGAATTGTTCATAAGTTAGTTCGGGTATCACCTGCGGGTCGCCACCGAAATCGAGGCTGTAGGCATTATCGGGAAAAAGGTATTGGCTGTTGTAACGGTGCAGCAGGTCATCAGGTGAGGAGTAGACTCCTTTCATTTCATTAAAGACGATTCCTTTGTAGCGCAGCGGATCGGCCTTGTCGTCTAGCTCATAATGCCAGCCTTCCTGCTCCAAATGTTGGGGTGTAAGCAGCGGATAAAAGACGGCGTCCAGGTAGACATCAATCAGGTTATAAAAATCTTGCAAATTGGTGCTGGCCACCGGGTACATGGTGCGGTCGGCACCGGTCATAGCGTTGAGGAAGGTCTTAAGGGACCCTTTTACTAACTCTACAAAAGGCTCCTTAACCCGGTACTTGCGCGAGCCACCCAAAACGGAATGTTCCAGGATGTGGGGCAGCCCGGTTGAATCTGCCGGTGGCGTGGCAAAGGTAACGCCAAACACCTTGTTTTCATCATCATTGCTCAAGGAAAGCAGCTCGGCCCCCGTCTTAACATGGCGGTAGAGGACCGCTTTCGTATTTAGTTCCTCGATAAATCTTTCGTCTATCTGTTCAAAACCGTAAGTTATGGTCATAGTGAGTCCTTTTTCAAATATTCAACGCAAAGGCGCAAAGAAAGCAAAGGGGCAAAGAAAAACATTTAAGCTATTTTGCTTGCTTTGCTCCCTTGCCAGCTTTGTCTCTTGGTTCATCATCGCCCGTCCAGAAAGTTTTGCAGAATGCGCTTGCCATGTTCGGTCAGGATGCTTTCGGGATGGAACTGGACGCCGACGGTGGGCTGGTGTTTGTGGCGCATGGCCATTACTTCGCCGTCGCGGGTGAAGGCGGTGACGGCCAGGTCGTCGGGAATTGGCTCTTCGATAATCAGCGAATGGTAGCGGGTGGCCTGGAAAGGGCTGGGGACGCCGGTGAACAGCCCGTCGCCGTTATGGTAGACGCGGGAGGTTTTGCCGTGCATCAGGCGGGGGGCACGAACAATCTTGCCGCCGCTGACGTGGCCAATGCATTGGTGGCCCAGGCAGACACCCAAAATGGGGGTAGTGGGGCCAAACTCGCGCAGCACATCGTTGGAAATGCCGCCATCATGGGGATCGCCCGGCCCCGGGCTGATAACAATATGGTCCGGTTTGAGCGCTTTGATTTCGTCCAGCGTCACCTGGTCGTTGCGAAAGACTTTAATCTCCTGGCCCAACTCGCCCAGGTATTGGACGAGGTTGTAGGTAAAAGAGTCGTAGTTGTCGATAACAATTAGCATAGTTATTCCTTGTTTGTGCGTGAAACGTGATGCGTGATACGTGACGAAAGAAGACCTCACGTTTCACGTTTCACGCCCAGGCGCTATTCCAACGTAATAATCAAAATATCATACTCTGCTGCTGTGCCGGCTGCTTCACTAATGGT
>JAWOIM010000411.1:0-3606 GCA_046484685.1 Chloroflexota bacterium
CACGGGGTTGTTCCCAAAGAGTGGCAAGCGCTTGTCCTAAGCCTTTTGAAAACGGCAGGCAGCAGGATAAGCTCAGCCACTAAAAGAACTTATGTTCTAGTCTGTAGGTCAAAAAAGAGGACGACCATTACGGCCGTCCTACCCTGTTTTCTCAGAAAGAGCAATCAGGCGGTTTGGCGCAGCACCATCATAACGCGCCCCTGCACACGCACCTGGTCGGGATCCACAAAAATTGGATCCATGGTTGGGTTGGCCGGCTGTAGGCGAATTTTGTCACCATCCTGATAAAAATGCTTCAGGGTAGTCGTATCATCAGGTGTCAACCAGACTGCTACCATTTCACCATTTTTAGCCGTCTCTTGCTGACGCATCACGACAATGTCTCCGTCGTTGACCATGGCATCAATCATCGACTCTCCGCTAACGCGCAGGGCAAACAGGTTATCCTGACGTCCGTTGATCATACCGGCGCTCACTTCTACGGCATCATCTTCGTCATAGGTAGAGAAGTCATTATTCCCCACTTCGATAGGCTCACCGGCCACAATGTTTCCCAATAAGGGAATACGCAGCATCCGGGAGACGCCATCGGCCAGAGCCGCAGGAACGGCTGTTACCGACTCATACAACTTTAGGGCTTGCTCTGACAAACGCAAACCGCGCGAGACCTCAGCCTCCCGCTGCACCAAGCCCCTTTCAACCAATCGCTCCAGATTATAATTGACCACGGAGGTGGAACTAATGTTTGTTGCCTCCCCAATTTCACGAATTGTTGGCGGTCGGCTATATTCCTGGATATAGTCCCAGATATAATCCAATATGTTCTGCTGGCGCTTTGACAGCGGTTTGTCTTGTTTACTCATTGTCTACGCTCCATAACCCGCCCAATGCTGCCCGCAACAACTAACCACCACATCTTTTGTGACTGCTGTTATTTGGCCAGCAATTGAACTGCAAATCCAACTTGTTGCCCTATATCAATAACAAAGGAGCGGCAACCGCTCATTTGTTCTGAGTAAAGTATACACGAACAGGTGTTCGGTGTCAAGGAGTAAGAAAATGATAGTTGAAAAGTATGCTTTCCCCTCACGTCGTTCAAACGTGATGGCCCGGCAGGGGCTGGTAGCAACCAGCCAGCCGTTGGCCGCCCAGGCCGGCCTGGCTGTCCTACAGGCGGGTGGCAATGCGGTCGATGCGGCGGTAGCCACCGCAGCGACCCTGTGTGTTGTCGAGCCTTGTTCTACCGGCATTGGTGGCGATGCCTTTGCCCTGATTTGGATAGCTGATGAACAAAAGCTGTATGGCATTAACGCCAGTGGGCCGGCCCCTTTGGCCTTGGCGGCCGATTTTGTCCGCAGTCAGGGCCACACCACCATGCCCAACCTGGGGCCGCTCACCATTACCGTGCCGGGCAGCCTGCGCGGTTGGCAGTTGGCCCTGGAGCGCTGGGGCAGCCTGGGCCTGGATCGGCTGCTGCGCCAACCTATTGATTATGCCACAAATGGCTTCCCCGTCAGCCAGCGTATTGCCCGCGCCTGGCAGCGGTCGCAGGCAAAAATGAGTGCCCATTCTGATTCCAAACGAGTCTGGGTTCCGGGCGGGCGCACACCCCAGGCAGGTGAGCTATTCCGCAATCCGGAGTTTGCCCAGACGTTACGCACGTTGGCCGCCGATGGCTATGACAGCTTTTACACAGGGCAAATTGCCGCACAGATTGTTAACTGTGTCCAGACAGCCGGTGGCCTATTAAGCCGGGACGATATGGCCAACTACCGGGCCGAATGGGTCGACCCGATCAGCGTTGATTGGGGAGACTACACTTTTTACGAAATTCCTCCTAATGGGCAGGGGTTAACGGCGCTGCTGGCCCTAAATATAGTGCGGGGTTTCGATTTACAGGCGCTGGGCTATGGCACGGCCGATTATTATCACGTGTTAATGGAAGCGATTAAGCTGGCCTTTGCCGACGCGGCGGCCTATATTGCCGATCCGCATCAGGTCGATATTCCCCTGGCCGGTCTGCTCAGTAACAGCTATACCGCCCAACGTCGCGCTCTCATCCAGATGGAGCAGGCGATAACGCCGGTGGCCGGGCAGCCTTCACAACATGGGGATACCGTTTACCTGACGGTGGCCGACGGCCAGGGTAACATGGTTAGTTGGATTCAAAGCCTGTATATGGGGTTTGGCAGCGGCCTGACGGCGGGCACAACGGGCATTCAACTGCAAAACAGAGGTGCCAACTTTAGCCTGGAGCCAACCCATCCCAATGAAGCAGCGGGGGGAAAACGGCCGTATCATACCATTATTCCCGGTTTTATCAGCCATCAGGGGCAAGCCTGGAGCAGTTTTGGCGTGATGGGTGGTTTTATGCAGCCGCAAGGCCATTTACAGGTTGGGCTGAACCTGGTTGAATTTGGCATGGATCCGCAAACGGCGCTGGACGCGCCTCGCTTTAACTGGCTGCGTGACAAAACAGTTGCCCTGGAGGCGGGAATAGAGCCGGCCATCTGGTCAGAATTAGCCGGGCGCGGCCACGAGCTGCTGCCGCCCCAAGCGGCGCAGCAGCAGCATTACGGGGGCGGGCAAGCCATTGTGCGTGATGCGGACAGTGCCGTTTTGATTGGCGGCAGCGAGCCGCGCAATGATGGCATGGCGGTGGGGTGGTGATCGGTGAACGGTTTACCGATAACGGATTAGGGATTACCGATAACGGACAAAGCGGCTTGGCAAACGGCCGTTCCGTTGTTATAATCTGCCTCCATTTGGGAGAGGTCGCATAGTTGGTCTAGTGCGCACGACTGGAAATCGTGTAAGGTGAAAGCCTTCGCGGGTTCGAATCCCGCCCTCTCCGCTAATCTGGACACAGGAAAAGCGTGGCAGCCGTCACGCTTTTTTGTTTGGTTGCCAGGTTACAGATACAATAATAAGCAACAGGGAAACAACAGCCTATTATCTGGGTTGAGCCAGCAAAAAGAGTCTTTATGGACATCTATGCCCTTACATCACTGGTAGCGACGACTGCCTATACGATTTTGCTCATTGTAGCCTTCATCCGCCGCCACCGTATGGCGGAGCAGATGAAGTGGCTGATCCTGTTCCTCATTATTTCGGCTACCTGGGAGCTGGCCCGCCTGCTGATGGTAGATGTGCCCTATTACCTGGTTTATGTGCCTTCCAAGATATTGTTGGTGGGGACATTGGTATTGGGGTTAACAACGGCCGTTTACGTCGATTGGCCCTACAGGAAACGCTGGCTGCTGCTCGGCTCTATTGCTATCGGGTTGACTTTTGTCGTCGATGCGCTGCCCCCCCACGTCATTTTTGTGCCTTACCTGCCCTCATTCCGAACGCCCGTCAGTGTGCTAACCCATTACCTGGCCTGGGTGCTGCTTAGCGGCTACATCTTACTCAAAACCTGGTACGATTACCGCCACACTCGCTTTCCCTGGCATGCCAACCGGCTGCTGTATTGGACCATTGCCTTGCTGCTGACCTTTAGCGGCGAAGGGCTAATTTTGTCTAATCAGACCGATCTGATACTGAGCGGGCAAATCGTGCGCTTTATTGGGGTGCTGGGTCTGGCTCATGCGACTTTTTCCCACC
>JAWOIM010000651.1:0-6710 GCA_046484685.1 Chloroflexota bacterium
ACTTTGACCAGACCCTCTGGCTGCGGCAGGCAGCAGTCACGTCACTAACAGGCGATCGGCTGGTGGTTGAGTTGGTGTGGGAAGGAGAAACGGCCGTTGTCCCCCCGCTGGTTGCTTTCGTCCATCTGGTAGGGCCGGCAGGGATAATAACACAGTCAGACATGCCACCCGGCCAGGGCCTCTGGGTAGACAATTGGTGGCAACCGGGCCTTGCTCTACGCGAACAGCGTACGCTCCAACTGCCCCCCTCATTTGATCCCAGTCAGCACCAAATCCATGTCGGCCTTTACCACGCCAGCACCAGCGAGCGATTGTCCCGGCTTGATGACACAGGCGACGTTTATCTGATTCCCCTTCTGACTGAAAGCACGCCTCGTTAACCGTTACCATTTTTTGTTACATAGCGCAGCCGTTCCACCACTTCACTCAGGATATAAGCTGTTGCTCCCCAAATCTTATACTGATCAACAGCGAAATAGGGGAATAAAAAGCGCGTCTCTTTGATAAACCGTGGTTCTTCCTGACGGATCGATTCCTCTAACAGACGATGGACAGGGATTTCCACAATTTCAGCGACTTCGGCCGGATTTCTATGGAAGATCGGCCGTTTGTTCAGCGCCGTCCTACTTTGATACCAGCCCACAAACGGATGCACAATAAAGTCAGAGGGGGGCACGTAAGTTGGTATTAACTCCCCAATAATTTTTATCCTATCTGTGGGAATGCCAACTTCTTCTTCTGTTTCACGCAAGGCGGTTTGGGCCAGCGTTTCTTGCCCTTCTTGCCCGCCGCCGGGAAAGGAGATCTGGCCGGGATGCGTACGCATATCATCCCGCCGCCGGGTGAGAACCAAAATAGTTTGCGCGGCGGTTGGATAGAACAAGATCAACACGCTGCCAACTCGTGAACTCGGGTTGGGATTTATGGATCGTTCGGGCAGTATGGGCGTAGGCATCATGATGTTACGGGCACGCTTGCTCTGCTGCTCGTTAAAATGAGGCAGCGCTAAAGCTGCTTGAATTGTCTTTAGAGAAACTACCATATTTATTGCGGTTTGCGGATTCTTTATTTTTTATCAGCGAAAACTTGTGCTGAGCGAAGCCGAAGTATCCGCTCTATCAGCGAAAATCCGCGACCTATTCTAAAATGTGCAAAGGTAGTGTTCTAATCAAACCGCCGTGCCCCACTGGTTTTGCGGAAAATATAGCCTTCACCGCGACGGGACTCAATATAGCGCGGAAAAGCGTTGTCCCCCTCAGCTTCAATTTTGCGCCGCAGCCGGTGCATATGGACGTGCAGCCGGTCTTCATAAGCCGGTTCTAGCGGCCACAGACGGCGAATAATAAAGTCGGTGTTAACCACCTGGCCTACCTCACGCATAAGAATATAAAGCAGCCGGGTTTCGGTAGGCGTCAGAGAAGTTTCCTGGCCTTCGACATAAGCGCTGCGCTGGGCAAAATTAATGGAGAGCCGGTCATCTATAATCACGCAGGCACCGGCCATGTAGGGAAAAAGGCCAATACGGTTGAGAACCCGCTGGGTTCGGGCTACCAATTCTTCTGGGCTAAACGGCTTGACAATATAATCTTCAGCATGTTGTTCTAACCCTTCGATAATGATCTCTTCTTCATCAACGGCCGTTAACATGATGGTCGGCAAATCACTACATTCATGCACCGCCTGACAAAACTTAAAGCCGTTCATACCGGGGTCCATGTTATAGTCCACAATGGCCAGGTCAGGCAGCCCATCTGCCTCAATTTGGGCCAATGCCTCTTCACCCGATAGGGCGCGGATGGCCTGATGGTTGGCTTTGGTAAGGGCGTCTTCGACAATGCGAAGGTGAAACGTATTGTCATCAACAACCATAACTCTGGCTTTAGAAACGTCACTCATTTGTTGTGCCTCGTACAAACATGTAGCCAATCCCGCGTTCGGAATGGATGTAATAGGGTTCGGTAGAATCTTTCTCAATTTTTTTGCGCAAGCGGTGTACATAAACACGCAGCCGATCTTCTTGCACACCTTCCATAGGCCATAGGCGGCGAATAACAAAGTTGGCCGTTACAATTTGGCCCGCATTCCGCATTAAAATATAGAGCAGTTTGGCTTCGGTAGGCGTCAGGGAAACTTCTTCACCATTCAGCACAACCTCACGGGCAGCAAAATCGACGCTGAGCCGGTCATCAACCTGTATCTGCCGCCCCAGCGCGTAGGCAAAATCGCCCACGCGGCGCAGCACCCTGCCTACACGAGCGACTAATTCACCCGGACGGAACGGCTTCGTTATATAGTCTTCGGCGTGCTGTTCAATGGCCTCAATGACCACTTCTTCATTATCTATGGCCGTTAGCATCACAACAGGCAGATCGCTAAATTCATGCACAGCTTCACAGAATTCAAAGCCGTCCATGCCCGGCGGCATGTTGATGTCAACCACAGCAATATGAGGCAGGCCATGTCGCTTGATATGTTCTAAAGCGGCTTCGCCCGAAGCAACGGCCGTTGTATCATAGCCGGCTTGCTCTAAGGCCAATTTTACCAGCCGCAAGATAGAATGGTTGTCCTCAACCACCAAGACTTTATAAATATCTGTGTCGCTGTTTAACATCTCTTTTTCCTGCCTAAAACCGTTCCCTATATTTCGGAACAGAAGAATGTTGAACGGAAGCCGATCCTGATTGTAGCAAACCCGTATCAGTAACTCAAACAGTTGCTAAGGGTTCGTTCAAATTTCACTCAGGTGACACAACCAGCAGATCGGTCCCACCCGCTCAAATTTTGCAGTTAGTTTGTAGTCATATTGAAGTTATTCGAAGTTTTTCACTCCCTGTTTTCCCTATAATGTAAACGGGATGGTTCACAAATAGTTTGACAATTTCCTGACCGAAGACGGAGGACCGAGGATCGATAACCTGTATGGGATTGGGGTAGATTGATGACCATTGTCTATCTTATTTTAAGCTGGCTGCTGGGAATATGGCTGGGACCACAAGCGGTCGGAGGCGACCCAACAGCGGCTGTTTTCCCCACAACGCTGGCCCAGCTAACGGCCGTTTTCGGCCTGGGAAGCGGTCTGCTGCTGCACCGGCGCTGGCCCCAGGCCGCACTGCTGTTGGCCTGTGTGGGCATGGCGGCCCTGGGAAGCTGGCGTTATGATGCGGCCGTGCCCACCATCGACGCCAATCACATTGCCACCTATAACGACAGTGGCAGCATTATCCTGACGGGGCTGGTCGTGGATGAACCCGACATCCGCGACCGGTTTATTAATTTGCGGGTAGCTGTGGAAACGATTACCCTCCCCGACGGCACCACGCAGCCGGTGAATGGCCTGATCCTGGTGCGGACCTTTCGTTTTCCCGTTATCGAGTATGGCACGGTCTTGGTGTTAAACGGCCGTTTAGAAACCCCGCCTAGCCACGAAGAATTCAGCTACCAGGAATACCTGGCCCGGCAAAATATTCATAGTCTGATGGTCCTGCCCACTGTTACGGTCATGGCTGAGGGGCAGGGCAGCCGCTTCTATAGCGCTATGTTCAGCTTCAAACAGCGGGCATTTGATACGATTATTCAGCTTATCCCTGAACCACAGGCCGGGCTGCTGGCGGGAGTCTTGCTGGGCTTCAACCGGGCCATGCCCCCCGAACTGATTGACAATTTCCGCACCACCGGCATGGCCCACATTATTGCCATTTCCGGCTTTAATGTGGCCGTGTTGATCGCCGTCTTGCTGGGGCTGGCCGGGCCGGTGCTGGATAAACAAACGGCCGTTTTAGTGGCCATTGGCGGCGTCGTTTTCTACGCTTTGCTGGTAGGGGCACGGCCCTCGGTGGTGCGAGCGGCCATTATGGGCGGCCTTTATCTGCTGACCCGCACCTGGCTGGGTCGCTCTACCCTCTCTTATGCCTCCCTCTGCCTGGCCGCTTTTCTCATGACCCTTTTACAGCCGCTGGCCCTGTGGGACGTTGGCTTTCAAATGAGTTTTATGGCCACGTTCGGGCTGATGCTCTATGTAGGGCCGGCCGTCCTGCGCTTACGCGACTATTTGGCCGAACGCTGGCCGGAGGGCACGGGGTGGCGCAAAACGGCCGTTTTGGCCCTCAGTGAAGCGGTTATCGTCACCCTGGCCGCCCAACTGATGACGCTGCCTCTGATCATCTACTACTTTGGCCAGGTGTCGCTGGTCAGCGTCCTGGCCAACACCCTCATTATGCCCCTGCATCCGCTGACCCTGATTAGCGGCGGGGCGGCCACGCTGCTGGCTCAGATCATTCCGGCCCTGGGCCAACTGGTAGGCTGGGTGGCCTGGCTCTTTCTCACCTATACCATTGGTGTGGTCAATTTGCTGGCCGCCCTGCCCGGCGCAGCCCTGCCCGTGCAGCTGCCGGCAGCAGGCGTGCCGGCATTGTACGGACTGATTGGCGTGGGAACCTGGTACGGCCGTTTACCCACCCAGCAGCGTGCCCAACTGCATGTCCAATTAGGCCATAACGCTGCTCTCAATCTATCTGCGGTGGGTCTAACCCTAACTATGCTGCTCACCCTGGCCTGGGGCGGCAGCCGGCCGGATGGGTATCTCCACGTCTACTTTCTGGATGTCGAGCGAGGCACGGCTACCCTGATTCAAACCCCCAGCGGCCGGCATATCCTGATTGACGGCGGCGGATCGGCCACCCGGCTTAATGCCCATCTGGGTCGCCGGCTCCCCTTTGGCCAGCGCCGGTTGGACCTCCTGGTGGCTACCCATCCCGGCGGCGATTATGTGACCAGCCTGCCGCCCGTCTTTGACCGCTATCGGGTAGATCAGCTCATCACCAACGGCACCGAGCCGCGCCAGTCGGCCCTGTATGACCCCTTGCTGGCGGCGGCTGAGGCGGCCGGTACGCCCATCCATCCGGCCCAGGCGGGGGAGACCATCATCATCGAAGACGGTGTGCGCCTGGAGATTTTGCACCCCGGCCCGGAACGGCATCCCGACAGCCATGCCGAAAACAGCGTGGCGCTGCGGCTGGTCTATGAGGAGTTCAGCCTGCTTTTGCCGGGCACAATCGGAGAGTGGGGCCAGGGGCAAATTGTGGCCCGGGGGCACTCCCCGGCCGCGCAGGTAGTGCGGGCCGGTATCATACCGGGTACGGAGCCATTTCTGGCGGCAGTGCAGCCGCTGATTGTGGTCGCCGGGCCGCCTCGGCCGCTGGCAGATGGAGTTGAGGGTAGTTGGGGAGGAACGGCCGTGTTGTCTACCGATCAGTTGGGCACCATCCACATGATCAGTGACGGCCGGCAGATGTGGTGGGAAGCCGGTCCGGCCCGACGCTAACATAGCGGCCCTTTTACGCAACCAATCCGCCCTTCTTTGCGTATTGTTTGATGTGAGGATAAAAGGGTATACTCAACCCCACAATCCCTGGCCCCTGATCCCCATAAAGGAGATGACTATGATTCAAGCCATTGCCAATATCGGAACCGCGTTTGGTCTGGCCAGTAGTGCCGGCTTAAATGCCTATATTCCCCTGTTGATTGTCGCTATAGCCGCTCGTTTTCCTCTGGACAGCCCCTTCCTGGCGCTGGCCGAGCCGTATGATATTTTGGGCAGTTGGTGGGCTATCGGCATTTTGACCGTCTTGCTCATCATCGAAATGACGGTGGATAAGATTCCGGCCATAGATACCTTAAACGACGTGATTCATACCTTTGTGCGGCCGGCGGCCGGGGCCGTTTTGTTTGCCGCCAACAGCAATGTTATCAGCGACATCCATCCCGCCCTGGCCCTGACGGCCGGATTGCTGGTAGCCGGCGGGGTTCACGCCGCTAAAGGAACCACGCGCCCGCTGATCACGGCCACTACCGCCGGCAGCGGCAACTGGTTTGTCAGCCTGCTGGAGGATATTGCTGCTTTTTTCCTCTCCCTGTTCGCCCTCCTGCTGCCGCTTATAGCCGGCATTTTTAGTATTGGGCTGATCATTTTCATCATCCTGATGTACCGGCGCTACAAGCAGCGCCAGCGAAAAATGGTGCCCACATAAATTTTAGTCCGTGAAATCATTGTCTATCTAATAATTGATATTATCATTGTTTGGATCTCATCAACTTTTATGCAGATGAGGCACAACTTTTTTATTACAGGAGGTAAAAAATGTTAAATCGAGTAATTGGTGTTATGAAGTTGGATGTGCCTACCTATGAGGAAATTGAAGCTGATGAAAGCGCAACTCCTCAAGCAGCTATAGTAGTGGCTGTGGTAGCCGTTGTTGGTGGCCTCATTGGTGGTGGTATTAGCGCTGCCACGGGCGGCAGTTTTCTTGGTGCCTTTCTAAATCAACTTCTGGTTGCTTTTATAAGCTGGGGTGTCTGGTCGATTGTGACCTACTTTGTGGGCACATCGTTGTTTGGTGGCACTTCTACCATAGGCCAAATGCTGCGGGTTTTGGGCTTTGCCCAGGCCCCAGGTATTTTAGGGATTATCCCCGTTTGCGGCTCTTTTGTGGGCTGGATATGGACCCTGGCCTGTACCTTTATCGCCATTCGTCAAGGGCTTGATCTGGACAACCAGAAAGCACTTCTCACGGCCGTTGTGGCTTTTATCTGTGTCCTGATTGTATCTTTCGCTATTGGCGCTGTTTTGGCTGCACTGGGATTTGCCACCGGTGCGGCTGCCGGGATGTTTAGTTAAGAGACCGGTTACAGTTAAGTTGTTGCCAAAACCTGAC
>JAWOIM010000683.1:0-5053 GCA_046484685.1 Chloroflexota bacterium
CCAACGTCTACGTCGTGGCCGACAGCAATCATGGCTACAAAATGATCGGCGTGGGTAAAGAAGTAGCCCGCGTTCTGATGGGTGAAGAAAGCAGCGTTCTCCACCCCTTCCGCTTCAGCCGCTATGAAACGGGCGACCTGCACCCAACGTCACACAGCCCATTTCCCTGGAGCTAACCTGTAGCATGTGTGGCATTGTCACCTACCTTGGACCCCACGATGGCCAGCGCCGTGTTTTAGACGCGCTAACTTTGCTAACCTATCGTGCTCCTGATGCCACGGGGATAGCTGTATTGGGCGCTGTAGACGGCAGCGCTGTAGACGGCGGCGCTGTAGACGGCGCTGAAAAAGGCCGTTTTGCCATCCGGCGCGTGGTAGGTGACAGCCAACAGCTTCAGGCCGACCTGGCCCATAACCCGCTGCCATTGGCCATCAGTCCCATTGTCGTTGGTCACGGTCGCTGGGCGATGGTGGGGGCCAACAGCGTCACCAACGCCCATCCCCTCACCGACCGCAGCCGGACGCGGCTGGTGGTGGAAAACGGCTCTCACAATGCCACCCTGATGCTCAACGCCCGTGCCGAACAGACGGCCTGGTGGCATCAGCGCGGCCTGCCTCCCCATGAGCCAATTCACCGCTCAACCAACACCACCGAAGTCATTGCCTACGAGTGGGAACGAATGGCCCATCAACTGGTGGCCGAAGGGCAGCCACCGGCCGGCAGCGACACTTTTCGGGCGCGGCTAGACCAAAATGGCATTGTTGATCCTGAAGAGCGGGCCTTGCGACTGGCGCTGTGGCGGCTGCGCGAAGGCAACGGTCATGCTTGTGCCCTGTACAGCGCCCAACGGCCGTTTACCCTCTATGTGAGCAGTCATCATAAATCTATCACACTGGCTACACGAATTGATACGGGTGAAATGATGGTTGCCTCTGACGTCAATGCTGCCCTGGTACTCTGGTCGGCCAAAGAGGCAGAGACGGCTGTGCGGACAAACAGCCGCCTCACCCTGACCGTTATTCACCTCGACTACAGCCTCCACGACGGCACCGAACTGCTGGCCAAAATTAGCCTGTCGCCCGCTGACCCCCCTGCACCTCCCCAAGTCAGCCTCAGCCGCTACGACGGCCAACCCATCACCGCCCCCGGCCAACTGCTTTCCCTCAACCCAGAAATGATTGAGAAACAAAGCTACCCTTCTTATACCGAACACCACATCGCCGAAATCCCCGACGTGCTGGATCGGTTGGCCGATCACTATTTACGGCAGGGGCAGCCCCATCTGGAAAGCATTTGGCAAGAAGGACAACCCCATACGCCAGGGTTAAATATAGACCAGTTAACGGAGCGTTTTGGTTCCCGGCTAGACAAACTACACCGGCTGCACCTGGTCGGGGAAGGCAGTAGTTGGCGCGACGCCCTTTGTGCTACTCCCCTGCTGCGCTGCCTCCTGCCAGGTATCGAACTGGTCGTCTCTCGCCCGGTGGCCATGCTGAATGTGGCGACGGCCGTTAACCCTCAGCACGATCTGGCCATTCTCATCTCCTGGTCGGGTACAACCGACGCCCTGCTCAAAGTAGATGGCTGGCTCACCGACGAAGGGCTGCTGCGTCTGAGCGTCACCGGTCGCCCCCAAAGTGACCTGGGACGGCGCACCATCCACAGTGGCGGCACCATTAATGTTCTTACCGGGGTAGAAACGGCCGTAGCCACCACCAAAGGCTTTGTGGCTATCCTCTACACGCTCAACCTCTTGACTCTCCAGTTGGCCAGCCTGCACAGCCCACCCGATTCCGCATGGCTCCAATACCGTCGCCATCTACAACAAATTCCGACCCTGACACGCCAACTGCTGTCAGACGACGACTGGCGCCGGCGCATTCGGGAGACAGCCCAACGCGGCCGCCGGTTTAACAAGGTGGTCGTGGTGGGGCTAAGTCCAGTTAATGTGGAGGGTGAGCTTAAAATTGAGGAATTGGCCCAAATTGTAGCTATCGCCTTGCCGCCGGAGGCAAGTCTGCGCCCCTTAATCGAGCGCACCACCCTGGCCCTACAGGACGAGCAGCGCATCCTTTTTGTGCTAAACGCCAGCACAGCGACGGCCGAAATAGCAGTTACTCCGCTGCTAGATCATCTGCGGGAACGGGGCGTATTGACGTTGCTATTACATTCAGCAGCCAGTAAGCAATTTTCATTAGCGAGTGAACACGCTTCAATCCATTATTTTCCCATTCCGTCCCTGACGGCCGAATGCCAGCCATTGTTAGATGCCCTTTTCTTTTTTGAGTTGGCGGTAGGACTGGCTTATGCGCGGGGACTGTCGCCGGCAGAGATTGACCGGCCCCGTAACCTGGCCAAATCGGTAACCACAACGGGGGCTGAGCGGTACAGCGAGTTACACGGCCGTGCCCCCTTGCCGCTGCCGGACGCGACTCATTTTGACCTGGCCGCCTTGCCGCTGCTGCTGACCGGGTTGCAGACCCATAAGCAATTGGCTACACGAATAACAGCCGATCTGACCCCGCTCTGGCAGCGAGGCTACGACAAATGGCAAATTATCGGTGGGGGTCAAGATTACGCCGCCGCGCACATGATTGCCCGTTCGCTGCGGCAGCAGGGCATTATGGCCGAAGCCCACTATACCGACTCTGCCTGGCACGGCCCGCTGGCAGCCGTCGGCGGCCCCGACGCAGATCATGATGCATTGGTGCTGGTGCTGGCCCTCGATCCCCTGTTTCAGGCCACCGCTCTGGTAGACACGCAAGTTTACCGGGTGCGCAACGCCCCCGTTTTCCTGGTTGTGCCCCAGGGGTATGAAGCGGATGAGGCGGTACAGGGGGTGGCTGCACTGGGTGTGTGGGGCGTAACGGCTGTACCCCGTCCTTTTACCTATCTGGTGGGTGCCGCTTTAGGGAAACTGCTGGCAAGGCTACACAGTGCGTAGTACATAACGTAGCTGGCCACAACCAAAAGAATTAACGCCGAGGGCACAAGTACGAACTACCCACTACGTAAAGCGAAGGTCCAGAAAATCAGTCACCGGCCGGTAGCCAATCGCCTGATAAATGTGGTTGGACGTGGGGTTGGTTTGGTCGGTAAAGAGGGTACAAAATTCGAGACCGCTGTTGAGCAACTGTTGGCTGAGGCTGGCCACACAAGCCGAAGCGTAGCCTTGCCCACGTTTGTCCGGCGGTGTGTAAACCAGGTTGATGGCGCTGCCGCGCCGGGTGGGGCGAGCGCGGGCCGCCATCGAAACCGGTCCACCGTTATCCCACACATAAAGATCGCCTCTTTGCAGCAGGTTAGCAGCGATTAGCTCGGCCGCCTGAAAATCGGCCGTTTCGTGAGGCAGCGCTTCATTTTGAAAGGCGTATACCCATTCGGCCATCAGCTCAACATCTTCCATGCGGGCCGGGCGAAAACGGCCGTTGGGCCAGAGGGGTGGGTTCACCTCATATAAAACAAAGAGTCGCTGCTCGGCCAAAACGTCATAGCTGACCCCCGCTAGCTGTATCCACTGCCGGGCCATCTCTTCGGCCAGTGGCGTCGGGGACAAGATGCCGGAAATGGTCGTTTTTGTCTGCCACAACAATTCCGCCAGCAGCCGCAGCGCGGTCGGAGCGGCCATGGGATAGGCCAACAGCAGGCGATGCGGCGGCAGCATGACTGCTGCTGCCACCACATCGCCATCGGCAACGGCCGTCGCCAAAAAAGGCACATGGCGGCGTGACCGTCGCTTCCGCTCCTTAAGGCGCAGACTGGCCCCCAGGATTAGATTGTTGGTTATCTCATCCTGCTCCAAAAAAGGCTGCGCGGCCGTCAAAAATTCAGCCGCCTGAGGATAGGATTGCACAAACATGGTCTATCCTTTGCCCCTTTGTTCACTTGGCCTCTACTTCGACTGCGCTCAGCACAAGTTTGCCTTAACTCTTTAGGCTAAGGCTACTCTTCATCCCGCAGCAGAATGCCGATAACAACGCCTACCAGCAAAATAGTCAGCAGCAGCAGCCAGGGATGTTCTTTAACCACCTGAACCGGCTGCTCGGGCAATTTTTGAACCAACTCTTGTTGATAGTGAGCTGCTTTAGCTTTGCCACTCTCCCAAGTTTCCTGTGCCTGGTCCAGCACTTCCTGCACTCGCTCACCGGCTTCATCACTCCATGCCTGTGTGCTTTCCAGAAAATCCTTCACTTCGGCCTTGGCTTTTTTTTGTGTATAACCATATCGTTCTTGAACGGTTCCCACCAGTTCATCGTATTTACCATCAATACGCAGTATGTCGTCGCTGGTTAACTTGCCCCACCGACCTTTCATGCGTCCCTGTAATGCTCTCAACTTACCCTGCAGAATATCCTGGTTCATCATTTTGCTCCTTTATTTACGTGAAATCAAGGACGATAATAGGAAAACTAACCTATTGTTCCTGTTATTGGCCATTTTACTCTATCATACCAAATATAGGCCCGATCTGTATAGACCAGGTTACATAACCAGTCACGTCTTAGGGCACATTATCGATTTATTGATTCTAAAGGTAAGCTGAATCTTTCACCTACCAGCCTCTCTCACTCCACCTCACCTTCCCAAAAACTGAACAATTCGCCAATAGAGCGGCGCGTCGCATTTTGTATAATGGCCCCACCAAAGATCGGCGCAGTCGAGAGGATCGTCATATGGGGCAGGCGGCGTTCCGGCGGCAGAGGAACGGTGTCGGTAGTCACAATTTCTTTGATCTCAGAAATAGCGGTCAGCCGTTCAATAGCTTTTCCTAAAAAGAGGCCGTGTGTACAGGCTATACGAATGTCTTCCACGCCCCCTTCCACAACCATGCGACACAATTCGGCCATTGTGCCCCCGGTGGCAATCTCATCATCGTGGATAATAGCCCGCCGGTAGCCCTCCACCTGCCGTCCGATCTGGTCGCTGATACGCACTTTGGTATCAGAGAGGCGGGTCTTAACGGCCGTGGCCACCGACAGACCCAACTGATCGGCCAGACGGCCGGCCGTTTTGGCTGCCCCCGCATCGGGTGCTACCACAATGGTATCTTCGG
>JAWOIM010000724.1:0-8433 GCA_046484685.1 Chloroflexota bacterium
GGGTGGAGATGGTGATGCCAGGGGACAATGTGAACCTGAAGGTGAAGCTAATCACCCCGGTGGCGCTGGAAGACGGCAGCCGCTTTGCTATTCGTGAAGGTGGCCTGACCGTCGGTGCGGGCGTTATTACCAAAATTTTAGACTAAGGATAACTAAAGAGGCGTTGTTTACCCGGTAAACAACGCCTCTTATATCGAGGCGACAGATGGCTAAGGAAAAAATCCGCATTCGTTTAAAAGCATATGATCATCGTGTGCTAGATCAATCTGCCAAGCGTATCGTCGGCACGGCCGAACGAACAGGGGCGCGTGTTGTTGGTCCCGTACCGTTACCTACCCGTATTGAGCGCTTTACCGTGCGCCGTAGTACGTTTATTGATAAAGACTCGCACGAGCATTTTGAAATTCGTACACACAAGCGCCTTATAGATGTTATTAATCCTGATGCAAAAACTATTGACACACTGATGCGGTTAAATTTGCCGGCCGGTGTTGATATTGAAATTTCTATTTAGTTAACAACTTTGCTCTGTGGCTGCGGTTGGCGTCAGGATATGAATGAGTAAACCGCAGATGCAGAGATATTATTAAGAATCAAGGGATGATGCAGCCGTGTTTAGCAGTCGTAGGCTAACAGTCCTGGGAGGTAAGCGGTGAAAGGAATACTAGGTATTAAGCTGGGTATGGCTCAGGTGTTTGATGAGGCCGGGGTGGTTACGCCGGTCACGATCATTCAGGCTGGCCCCTGCTATGTGACCCAGATTAAAACAGAAGAGACGGACGGGTATACGGCCGTTCAAGTTGGTTTTCAAGAGACCAAAGAACGTCGTTTGACTCAGGGTCAACGGGGTCATTTAGGCCTGCTCGAGTCCGGTGGCAAACAGTCTCGGCGCAAGAATAATGGGATACCCCCTGTCCGTCATTTACGCGAATTTCGGACCAAAAATGTGACTGATTATGAGGTTGGCCAAAAGTTGACCGTGGAACAATTTGAAATCGGAGACACCATAGATGTAAGCGGTACGACCAAAGGCCGGGGTTTTACCGGTGTGGTCAAACGGTACGGCTTTGGTGGTGGTCCTAAAACCCACGGCCAGTCAGATCGCCACCGGGCACCTGGCTCTATTGGGGCTACCTCAGGCACAGGCCACGTATTCAAGGGCAAAAAGATGCCTGGTCATTCCGGCAATGAAAGCCATACTGCCCAAAATTTGCAAGTGGTCCGTGTGGATAGTGAACGCAACCTGATAGCCGTCAAAGGGTCCGTGCCCGGCAGCAAGGGCGGCCTTGTTATCATCCGGAATGCGGCTAAAGGATAGCGGAGGATTTGGCTATGAGAGTACCAGTATACAACATGGCTGGTGAAGAAGTGAGCAGCATTGAGCTGCCCGCCAGCATCTTTGAAGCAAAAATAAATCGTGATCTGATGCACCAGGCACTGGTGCGGCAAATGGCTAACAAGCGCCTGGGCACACACAAAGCCAAAGGACGCTCTGAAGTCAATCGCACTACGGCCAAAGCCTACCGGCAAAAAGGAACCGGTCGTGCCCGTCACGGCAGCCGCCGTGCCCCCATCTTTGTTGGTGGTGGTGTGGCGCACGGTCCGAAGCCGCGCAGCTATGCCAAAGATATGCCCCGCAAAATGCGCCGGGCCGCGCTGCGCTCCGCGCTAAGCGTTAAGGCCAACAGTGGTGACATTGTGGTTCTGGATGAGATTCAGATGGCATTGCCCAAAACCAAAGAGATGGTTGCTTTGGTGCAACGGCTGGTTGATGGCCAAAGCACACTGCTGCTGTTAGCTGATCGTGATGAAAATGTAGAAAAATCGGCCCGTAATGTACCCAGTATTAAAGCTTTGCGAGCCAACTATCTTAATATTCGTGATTTGCTTGGTTACAACAAGATTGTGCTGCCCCTGGCTGCTCTGGAAGCCATCACGAGTTTCCTCGACTGGCAAAGTGCAGCCGAATACGATGATTCGGTACGCAACAGTCTGGTTGAAGAGGAGGAATAACTATGCATTGGCGTAATATTATTCGTCGCCCTCTCATAACAGAGAAGAGCAACAAAATGGCCGACTGGAATAACCAATACACCTTTGTCGTTAATTCCAACGCCAATAAGCTGCAAATCAAGCAGGCCATTGAATTAGCCTGGCCTGATGTTTCTGTGGAAAAAGTGCGAATTGCCAATATGCCTGCAAAACGGGGTCGCCGGATGCGCCGGATGATGGTGCGTAAGCCCGGCTGGAAAAAAGCCATTGTGACGTTGGCGGACGGCGATAGTATTGATTTGTTTGAAGGTGTTTCGCAATAGATAACTGTAATTTGAGCAGGGACGAGGGTGGCCGCCCGCTGAGGGTTATGTTCTCAGGTGTGGTCCAAACCTGGCGTCCGTCTCTGGAGGTAACATGCCGATAAAGGTTTTTAAACCAACATCGCCTGGTCGCCGCGATATGAGCGGCCAGACATTTGAGGAAGTTACGCGATCCCGGCCGGAACGTGGGCTGACAGTTGGTCTGCGTCAACGAGCCGGGCGTAATTCGCGTGGTAAAATAACGGTGCGCCATCGCGGTGGTGGCCACAAGCGCCGTTATCGTTATATTGATTTTAGACGGGATAAAAACGGGATTCCTGCTCGTGTTGATAGCATTGAGTATGATCCCAACCGTTCAGCCCGTATTGCCTTGCTGGTCTATGCAGATGGGGAAAAGCGCTACATTATTGCTCCCCTGGGCCTAAAGGTGGGTGACACGGTAATGAGCGGCCTTGAGGCTGAGATTCGACCTGGTAATGCCCTGCCGTTGACCAACATCCCGCTGGGTACACAAATTCATAATATTGAGATGCAGATTGGCCGTGGTGGACAGTTGGTTCGCTCAGCCGGGACGTCGGCGCAGTTGTTGTCCAGGGACCATCCCCTCTATGCGTTGGTTCGGCTGCCTTCTGGTGAAGAGCGCTACATACCCAAAGCTTGTATGGCTACCATAGGCCAGGTTGGCAATGTGGAGCATGGGAATATCAAATTGGGTAAGGCGGGACGCAAGCGCCACCGGGGTATACGTCCCACAGTCCGTGGTTCGGCCATGAACCCCAATGACCATCCGCATGGTGGTGGTGAAGGGCGTTCTCCGATTGGTATGCCTGGCCCGAAGACACCATGGGGCAAACCGGCCCTGGGTCAGCGGACACGCCGCAATAAGGCGACAGACAAATATATTTTCCGTCGCCGTTCTAAGAAGCGTCGTTAAGGGTTTATTCAAAATTACGCGCAACCGGTAGATTAACCCTTAAGCGGTAGGAGAGAAGCATATGTCACGTTCATTGAAAAAAGGGCCTTATATAGACCCGAAATTATTAACGAAGGTAGAAAAACTGAATGCGACCAAAGGTCGGCAGGTGATTCGTACCTGGTCACGAGCAAGCACGATTTTTCCCCAAATGGTGGGGCATACGATTGCGGTTCATGACGGACGACGCCATGTTCCAATTTATATTACGGAAAATATGGTGGGCCATAAGTTGGGAGAGTTTGCTCCCACTCGCACCTTTCGTGGCCACATTTCAAAAGCTGAAAAGAGAGGACGGCGGTAATTATGGCTGAAGCATTTGAAGTAAGAGCTGTAGCCCGATATGTTCCCATCACGCCGCGCAAAGTGCGCCTGGTGGTGGACGCGGTTCGCGGTAAGACGGCTGAAGAGGCGTTGAATACGCTGCGCTATATGCCGCAGCGAGCTGCCGGGCCGGTATACAAACTGGTGCAGTCGGCTGTCGCCAATGCGGAAGAGAACTTTGGTCTGGAATTAGATGACCTGGTGGTATCTCGCATTTATGCCGACGAAGGTCCGCGCCATCGCAAAGCCCCTTATGGGGGTCGTTTTGCCGGACGCGGCCGTTTTCGCGCTATTATTAAGCGCTCGTCACACATTACAGTTGTGTTGGCCGAGCGGGAATTGCAAGATTACTAGGTTCAGGTGTCGGTCAGGCAGTCTGCAAAAGGCGGCCAGCAATGACCGAAGCCTGGCACAGCGGAGGAAGAAAGTTGGGACGTAAAGTACATCCTGTCGGATTTCGTTTGAAAGCATATCGTGATTGGAATACGCGCTGGTTTGCTGAAGGGCAACAGTTTACAGATTTGCTGCACGAAGATTTTGCTATTCGTGAGTTGATCATGAAAGAGATGCCACGTGCGGGCATCGCTCATTTAGAAATTGAGCGAGCTGCCCCCAATCAGGTTATGGTTGTTATTCATACAGCGCGCCCGGGTATTGTGATCGGTCGTAAAGGAGCCTCAGTTAAAGAGCTGCGGGCTAAGCTGCGCGGCTTAACCGATAAAGCGGTTAAGCTGGAAGTGGAAGAAATTGACAATCCAGAAGCTAACGCGCAGTTGATAGCTGAGAATGTGGCCAGTCAATTGGAACGCCGCATTTCGCACAGCCGGGCCATGAAGCGAGCCATTATGCAGGCTATGCGCCAGGGCGTAGAGGGCGTTCGCATTGAAGTGGGTGGTCGTCTGGGTGGTTCTGAAATGGCTCGTAAAGAAAAATTGTGGGACGGCCGTGTGCCCCGGAATACCCTGCGGGCTGACTTGCAATATGGATTTACCGAAGCCCATACGACGTTTGGTCGTATTGGGGTTAAGGTTTGGGTTTATCTGGGTGAAATATTACCGCAGAAAAGTGAAGCAACAGACGTATACGTCAGCGAATAAGCGGCGCAGCGTCTGCTGATATTGGAGAATTGAGTTATGTTAATGCCAAAACGCGTGAAATATCGCAAACAGTTTCGGGGCCGCATGAGAGGTCAGGCCAAAGGTGGCACTGAACTGCTCAATGGTGAGTACGGGCTGCAAGCATTAGAGCCTGGCTGGATTACCAGCCGCCAGATTGAAGCGATGCGTCGTGTGATTGTGCGTCAAATGAAACGCCGTGGCAAGTATTGGATTCGGATTTTCCCCGACAAACCGGTAACTGCCAAGCCGGCCGAAACCCGTATGGGTAAAGGCAAAGGCGCGGTCGATCATTGGGTTGCTGTGGTCAAACCGGGGCGCGTTATGTTTGAAGTAGCGGGTGTGCCCGAAGAAATTGCCCGCGAAGCCTTACGCCGGGCGACGTATAAGCTGCCTATCCGCTCACAAGTTGTGGCACGGGAGGATAGTCTATAATGGCCAATGTTGTTGAATTACGTGAAATGAGTGGCGATAAACTGACGGAGATGTTAGAAAATGCGCGGGAAGAGATGTTTAACTTGCGCTTTCAAAAGGCTTCGGCCCGATTGGAAAACACAGCCCGTCTGCGTCAAGTGCGCCGTGAAGTCGCCCAAGTGAAAACGATTTTATATATGCGCCAGTTGGCTAAAGACGTGGCCTTGGAGCAGCCGGCAATTGCTGAGGCTCTGGCCGATGAAAGATGGACGGCAACGGCCCGCTTTAACTATGAAGACAGCGCCTGGCGCGTCGAATTTATTGATGAAAATCGGAATGAGATCGCAACGGCAGTGGTGAACCTCAACAAGAAAGGGAAATACGGTAACCGCAAAATCCGTAACCTTTCTGGGCAGCCTAACCCGATTGTGAGTTACGAAATTGCAGGGTAGGTGAGATATGAGAGAACAACGTAAACGCCTGACAGGTGTTGTCATCAGCGACAAAATGGACAAAACCGTTGTGGTCGCTGTTACCAGGTCCCGGCGTCACCCTATCTATGGTAAAGTGGTGAGTCTGGTGAAAAAATACAAAGCCCATGACGAAAATAACGAATGCCAGGTCGGTGATAGGGTTCAAATTATTGAATCAAAGCCCATTAGCCGCCATAAACGATGGTCGGTTGTTTCTATTTTGGATCGGGCTAAATAGCAAGAGGTAAGTTATGGTTCAGCAAGAAAGTCGTTTGAACGTTGCCGATAATTCTGGTGCCCGCGAACTGCTGGTCATTCAGGTGACGGGTGGTTCGCGCCGGCGCTATGGTTCTGTAGGAGATGTGGTGACGGCTACGGTTAAAAGGGCAGTGCCCAATTCCAATGTAAAAAAAGGAACGGTGGTACGAGCTGTGGTAGTGCGGACAAAGAAGGAATATAAGCGGGAAGATGGCAGCTATATCTCGTTTGATGATAACGCGGCCGTTTTGATCAACCCCGACACGCAAGCACCCATTGGCACCCGTATCTTTGGCCCAGTGGCGCGAGAACTGCGCGAGAAAGGTTACAGCCGTATTCTGTCATTGGCTCCGGAAGTTTTATAGGTAAGGGAAAAGTATCATGCGTATTAAAGTCGATGACGAAGTAATCGTAATTGCTGGCAACTACAAAGGGGTAACAGGCACAGTTCAGCGCATCCTGCCTAAGGAAAAGCGAGTGGTTGTGTCTGGCGTCAATGTAGTGAAAAAGCATCAAAAGCCGCGACCGTCGGCCGGCCGTGCTCGCGCTCAGGGTGGTATTATTGAGTTTGAAGCACCCATTGACGTTTCTAATGTGATGCTGATTGATCCGACTACGGGTGAACCCACCCGTGTGGGCATTCGGCGTGATGAAAACGGCCGTCGTATTCGCTTTGCGAAACTGAGCGGTGCGGATCTTGGTTAATTTTATAATTATTTATATAAATTCTTGTATATAAATTCTTGAGGTGAGCCAGGTGGCATAAGGGCATGCCCATTAGTCGCTGCCTGCCGACCTGCCACTCAACTCGGAGGAAGAACATGGCATTTACGCCGTTGAAAGAACAATATAAGGACGAAATTGTACCGACGCTGCAAGAGGAATTTGGTTACAGCAGCGTGATGGAAGTGCCCCGCCTGACAAAAATTGTGGTCAATGTCGGATTGGGTGAGGCATTAGATAACGCGAAAGCAATCGAGTTTGCCACCAGCGATATTACGGCCATTACCGGCCAACGACCGGTGGTAACAAGGGCACGCCAATCGATCGCCGCCTTTAAGCTGCGTGAAGGTCGGGCAATTGGCATCAAAGTGACGCTGCGCGGTGAACGGATGTGGAGCTTTTTGACACGCCTGATTCATGTAGCGCTGCCGCGTACACGCGACTTCCAGGGTGTGTCGCCCGACTCGTTTGATGGCCGGGGCAATTATACGCTTGGCCTGCGTGAGCAGCTTATTTTCCCCGAAATCAGTTATGACCAAATTGATAAGGTACGGGGTATGGAAGTAACAATTGTAACGACGGCTCAAACAGATGAAGAAGGTCGCCGTTTGCTAGAAATGTTGGGTATGCCCTTTAAGCAGGAGCTGGCCTGACCAGATAAGTAGGAGAAAGAGATGGCGAAAAAATCAATGATCGCACGGGAAACGAAGCGGAAATATAAGGTTCGTGTGCGTAATCGGTGTAAATTGTGTGGGCGTCCGCGTGGCTATATTCGCCGCTTTGGGCTGTGCCGCATTTGTTTCCGCGAACAGGCATTAGAAGGCAATATTCCTGGCGTGGTCAAGGCAAGTTGGTAGGACGAGGTGTATTATTATGTCAATGAGTGATCCGATTGCCGATATGTTAACACGCATGAGAAATGCGATACAGCGGGAACACCCTGTTGTAGCAATGCCTCATTCCAAACAGAAGTTGGCTATTTTGAAGGTATTGCATGATGAGGGCTACATAGCAGGGTATGAGGTTATGGCGGGAGATCCCCATCCGGTTATTCAGGTAAGCCTGAAATACAAAGGGGATCGGCGGACGCGCCGGTCTGTGTTAATGGGCCTGGAGCGTGTGAGTAAACCGGGCCGCCGTGTTTATGTAGGTAAAGATGAAATTCCTTGGGTGTTGAGTGGAATGGGAACGGCCGTTCTGACAACATCACGGGGTGTTATGACCGGACAACAGGCTCGCCGCCAGGGTATTGGTGGCGAAGTGCTCTGTAAAGTCTGGTAGGTGGAGGTCTATTATGTCTCGCATTGGTAAAATGCCGGTCAATTTACCTAAAGGGGTCACGGTAACGGTAGACAAAACGGCCGTTTCTGTCAAAGGTCCCAAGGGTGCATTATCCCAACCCCTCCATCCCGATATGCAGGTTCAGTTGGACAACGGTGTGCTGTCTGTACAGCGCCCCAGTGAGTCTAGTGAGCATAAATCTCTGCATGGCCTGACACGTTCCCTGATCAACAATATGGTTGAGGGTGTCAGCGAGGGGTTTACAAAAGTTCTCCTGGTGGAAGGTGTGGGTTACCGCGCTGAAATGAAAGGGAAAACCCTGGTTCTTAACGTTGGCTATTCCCATCCGGTGGAGTTTGAACCGCCGGCCGATATGGAATTTGCTGTAGAAGATCGGGGTAAGTTAATTCGAGTATTCGGTATTGATAAGCAGCTTGTGGGTGAGATTTCTGCGCGTATTCGCAAAACACGGCCCCCGGAACCTTACAAAGGGAAAGGGATTCGTTATCAGAATGAACACATTCGCCGTAAAGCTGGCAAGACCGGTAAGGTATAAC
>JAWOIM010000767.1:0-9182 GCA_046484685.1 Chloroflexota bacterium
CATGTAGCACGTGAAACGTGAAACGTGAAACGTGATGGGCTTCATAACCTGGTCACGCATCACGCATCACGCATCACGCATCACGCATGTGGTATACTTATGGCACTATGTTACACGGCTCACTGCGTACCCAACTGGGTGCCATCTTTCTCGGATTTCTGCTGTTGGTGGCGGCCTCAGTCGCCGTTACCTTTTGGCTGGTGGCCTCACAGCAGCACGACGCGGCTATTCTCAACCTGGCCGGCCGCCAGCGCATGTTGACCCAACAGATGACCCGGCTGGCCTTGACCCAGCCCGACAGCCCCGATCTGACCCAAACCATGGCTCGCTTTGAGCAAACGTTAATAGCTTTACAGGACGGGGGCACAACGACGGATGCCCACGGCCGTTTCGTCACCCTGCCGCCCATTACCGATACCACCAGCCGCACCCAACTGGCGCAGATTAACCAGACCTGGCAAACGGTTCGGCCCCAACTCCAAGCCCCGACAGATAATAACTTGTTGGCACAAGAAACGGCCGTTCTCGTCACCCAACTGGACCAATTTGTCACCGGCTACGAAGCCCAGGCCCGGGCCAAAATCAGCCGGCTGCGCCAGGTACAGGTCGTCTTTCTACTCATGGCGTTGTTGCTGATCGGCTGGGGCTATTACCTGGTACACCGTCGCCTTATTCTGCCGCTGACGGCGTTGGGCCAGGCGGCACGCGAAATCGGCGATGGCCATTTAGACCGGCCCCTGCCCCCGCTCCACGACGACGAACTGGGCCGGCTGGGTCAGACAATGGCCGCCATGCGCTCCCAGATTACCGCCGCCCAGGCCACGTTGGAGCAGCGGGTGGAGCGGCGCACCCACGAATTGGCCACCGCCTTTGAGTTCAGCCAGGAAATTGTCCACCAGCTTGACCTGCCCCGACTGCTGCAATCGGTGGTGACCCGCGCCCGTGATTTGAGCAACGGCACGGCCGCTTCCGTTTGCGTGCTGCGGGATGATGGCCAGATGTTGGAACTGGTAGCCAGCAGCGGCCAGGTACAAAATCTGGTCGGTCTGCGCCAGCCGACGGCCGAAACGATGGCCCTGCCCGTCATCCGGAGTGGAAAAGTCATCGTTACCGATGGGGGCTGCGCCAACTGCCGCTTTTTGCACCATTATCCGGGCAGCAGTTGCCTGGCTGTGCCGCTGCAGGTAGGTGCCAAAACGTTGGGTGCCCTCTGTGTAGTGCGTGCGCGGCCGCCGTTTGACGACGACGAGTCCCGTGCCCTGACCTTACTGGCTAACGCCGCGGCGGTTGCCATTGACAACGCCCGGCTGGTAGAGACAAGCCGGCAGCAGGCAGAGGCCCACGCCGCCCTGGCCGAGCGGGAGCGGTTGGCAGCCGATTTGCACGACAACCTGGCCCAGACGCTAGGAGCCATGAACATTAAAACTGACCGGATTCAAACGTTTATGGAGGCCAATGAGACTGCGCCGGTCGTTACCCAATTGCAGGAGATGAAAACGGCCGTAAAAACAGCCTACACTCAGGTCCGCACCGCTCTTACCGGCTTGCGCGAACCGGTCGCTGATGAGATGGAATTATGCACCCGCTTGCAAGATTGTGTGGACACCTTTCAGGAACAGACAGGTATACCGGTAACGCTGACGATAGCCGACACCACAGCCTTGAATCTGCCATCTGTTACGCAGAAGCAAGTTGTTTATATTGTGCGCGAAGCTTTGACCAATGTGGCTCGCCATGCCCAGGCCGGCCAGGTGATTGTCTCCCTGGAGTGTGACAACGGCTGTGCCCGGCTGGAGGTAGTCGATGATGGCTGCGGCTTTGATTACGGCCGTGTCAACAGCAACAACCATCTGGGCCTGACCATCATGCAAACCCGCGCCGAACGCAGCGGCGGCCACCTGACCGTCGCTACCGCCCCCGGCCAGGGCACGCGCATTGTGGCCACGTTCCCATTAGAGACGTGAAGCGTGATGCGTGAAACGTGACCATTCGCAACGCCCATCACCTATCACGCTTCACGCATCACGGCAGTTATTATGACTGAAAATCTTGCCCGCATTTTACTCGTTGACGACCACGAACTATTCCGCGAAGGGCTGGCCGGGCTGATCAACGCCCAGCCGGACATGGCGGTGGTCGGCCAGGCCGGGGACGGCCTGGAAGCGCTGACGCTGGCCCGCGATTTACAGCCGGACTTAATTGTCATGGACATCAATATGCCCATTTGTGACGGCCTGGAAGCCACCCGTCTCATTCGGGCTGATTTGCCGGAGATACTGATCATTATCCTGACCGTTCACGATGAGGATGAAAAGTTATTTGAAGCGATTAAAGCTGGGGCCAACGGCTATATGCTCAAGGACACCAATTCGGCCGATTTTTTACGGGGTATCCGCAGTGGTCTGGCAGGCGAAGCAGCCCTGCCGCCCAAACTGGCCACCAGCTTGCTAGAGGAGTTTTCTCGCCTGGCCAACCAACCAACAGCAGGTTTGCCCGACGATGAGCCAGCCGATTTAACCCCGCGTGAACTGGAAGTTCTGAATCTGATTGCCACTGGGGCGACCAACCAGGAAATTTCAGACAAGTTGGCCATCTCACTGCATACCACCAAGAGCCATGTACGCAACATTTTGGGCAAGCTGCACGCGGTCAACCGGCGTCAGGCCGCTCGCCTGGCGACGCGGCACGGGCTGCTGCATAAGGAATAATAGTGGTATATGCTGGAACAAATCGTATCTATTACCGAAGTCTCGGCCCGGCAGTGGCAGCCGTTTGAGGTCACCTCACCGGGCGGCATCCCCTTTTCCGGCTACGTCTGCCGCCAGGAGAGCGAGAAGTTAGGAATGCTGGCTATTACCGAAATGGGCGGAGAGCCGCGATTGGACTTTGTCTACGCCATGCCCAAAATCCATTATCCCTACCACCAGGACAAAGATGGCACCGTGCGCGTAGTGGTTCCGGTCATGCCCACTATGGTCGATGCCCGTTTTACGCTCAAGTTGGATGGTACAGCCCTCATCTTTTATCCTCTGACCGACAAAGAGGGTAACGTGCTGGAGGTGATTCCGCGCACCCGCTTGCAGCCGGTGCTGACGCCCAGCCGCTGGGGGGATTGGAACGCGCTTCTGAGCGACGTTTTACCGGACCGGACGCCGGTGGAGGAGGCGGTGCGGGCACAAAAGGCGACGCTTATTTTCGAACTATGGGGGTATCGCAATCCCCATCTGGTGAAATATGATGTGCCCTTGAAGCTGACGCTGCATACGGCCGTTCGTCACAAAAAGCCGGTCAGCTATCGCCGTCTGCTGGATATTGCCAATCGGTACGGGTTGGAATTGATCCCTACGGTAGAAACGGCCGAACCCAATGCCGACGGCCTGGCTCGTGCCTACCGTCGCTTGCAAACCGAAATGGAGGCACGTAATCAGGCGGCCGGCGCGGACGTGTTTCTGGAAGAGGGCACGATCTTGATGCTGTCGACGGTGGATACGGCCGTTTACTACAAATGCAAACCGCCGTCGATTGAAGAAATTCACTGGACGGCCGATAACACCATCAGCAAAGAAAACATCCAGCAAGCCCTCTACAAAATGTTGGAAGACAGTTACGATTTTGACAGCGGTTCGGTCGAGGATCTCCACGCCATGCTGGAGACTGACTTTGAGCCGGATCGGATTGAGACGGCCGTCGAGCTAATTGCACGGGTTTACCAGGAATTTGTGCTGGACCTGCAACAAAAGGCATGGCTGCGCCAACTGGTGGCCGATTCAGGTATCGACCCGGCCGCTACGGCCGTTCTCATGCGCCACCTTTCCCACCATTACCCCAAAAACCAGATGAGCTGGGTCTATAATGCGGTGCAGGAAATGTTTGGTGACCGGTGATCCGTAATCCGTAATGTCGCTGCGCGACCGCTTCGCGTACGGTAATCCGTAATCCGTTCACCGTTCACGGTTTACCGTTTACGGTCCACCGGCTTCTCCAGGTCTGGCCGCAGCACCACACTTTCTTGCTCGTTGGGGTCAGTACGCGAGAGGACGGCCACGGCCGGTTCCGTGTCGCTGGGATTATAGGGTAAGTGGGGCATACCGGCCGGGATGTAGATAAAATCCCCTGCTTTAGCCACCATATGCTCCTCTAAATTTTCCCCATACCACATGGCGCTGGTGCCTTGCAGCATGTAGATGGCCGTTTCATGATTTTCATGCAGGTGGGCCTTGGCCTGGGCACCCGGCGGGATGGTGACAAGGTGCATGCAAATGGCTTCGGCACCCACACTTTCTGCAGAAACGGCCGCTTGATAATCCAGCCCTTGTTTACCGTGATAACTATCTGTTGTTGAAATAAGTTGGCAGGTTGGTTTCTTTGTGGTCATAGTGGGCCTATTATAGCGGTATAGGCCACGCTTGGCATATTAGGCCCACGGTTTTTCAGTTGTCGCTGTAGCCGCGGTTTCCCAACCGCGCTCTTCACCAGCGAGGTAAGGATACCTCGGCTACGATAAGGCACGATTGCCTACTACTGAAGAGTCCTGATATTAGGCCGGCACAGCAACCGGTTGCCCCTGGCCCACAGTTTGTTGCTGCCCAAGCAGCCAGGCAGCCAGATTTGTATAAGCCTGGGCCGGCAGCGACTCGGGTTTTAACTCTAACAGGGGTTTTCCCATGCGAATAGCATCTTGAAGCATTTCCACAGCCGGTGGAATGGTCGCCACCAGAGGCACCCCACCCAGTTGCTGCTCGATGTCGTTTTTGGTTATCAACGCCGCCGCCGGAGAACGGGTCACGATCACCACGCGCACCTGATTAGTCAGACCCCATTCAGCCAACATTTTTAAGGTCGTCATGGTACATTTTAGTGAAATTGGCTCCGGCTCGGTGACCAGAAAAATATGATCCGCATTTTCTAAAGCAGGGCCAATATTGGGCAAGGGCGGGGTGGGCAGGTCCAGCAGTAAATAGTCACTCTTGGATGACAGATGATGTATGAGTGTTTCCACGTGGTCGGCCGTTAAGGACAAGGTATTATGGCCAGGTGGAGCCAGCAGTAAATTAAAGCCCGGCGCGTAACGCACCAGACGGCGGCTTACCTCACGGGCACTCAGCTCTGTGGATTCCATAGACAGTAGTGAGCCGAGATTTTGCTGAGCCGTCAAGTTTAAAAAGTGGTGCAGCGTTCCGCGAGTCTCGCGCATTTCAGAGATAATCACCTTTTTTTGTCGAGCTACCAGGGCCGCCCCCAAATTAACGGCCAGACTGGTCGTCCCCACGCCACCCTTAGCCCCCATAATAGCAATGATCGAACCATGTTGCTGTGGCATATACCGTGCCCGCAGCAAAAGACCCTCCACGCGGGCCAACAGCGCTTTGACCCCAACCGGCTTTTCTAAATAATCATCAGCCCCGACCTGAAAGCCGGCTGCTTTGTCTATATCGCGAGATCTGGCACTGAGCATCAGAATTGGTATGTGGGCCAGGTGTGAATTGTTGCGCAGCCGTTGGCATACTTCCAACCCATCCATACCTGGCATCATGACATCCAGGATAATCAGGTCAGGCTTAAAAGAATCTGCTTTGGTCAGGGCATCATGACCGTTTTCGGCCGTTGACACCGTATAGCCGGAGCGCTGCAAGGTCAATGTCAGCATTCGCAAAATGCCGGTATCATCATCAACCAGCAAGATTTTCTCGTTATTGGTTTCTTGTTCTGCAGCGGGCTTGTTGTGGCTATTATGGTTATTGTTTCCCGTCTCATCTTTTGTATTCATCATACTACCCATTACCTTTTGATGCAGGTCACTAAGAACAGATTGTTGGACCTTTATCGATATCAACAATTACCCCTTATTTATTCCACAATTACATTGTACCCACTGATTATTACAACAATCGTAAATTGTCAGGGAAATCAGGCTGAAAAGCAAAAAATTCACGCTTTATACACATTACAAGTTTAACAACTGCCGTCTCTCTGGCAACCAACGATACCCAAAATTGTATAATGACTAAGCTATTTTGGAATTCACCTCCGCGTCTCTACGTTGGCTTTTTTCAGTAGACTCACAAATTAAATTGTAACGCATGTTGTAAGGAATCCGCTCTATTTTTAGAGTAGTGGATCGTTTTAACAAAAGCCATTGAGATTTGAGGTTAACATTGCAGACAGCTTTTGTGAACTCCCGCGTTCTCTCGGGTAAAAGACCAATTCCAAATCGGGATTGGTCTTTTGCTTTAGGCAAATATTGCCTGCTGAATTGCTCTTTACAATAACCCTGAATTTGGTATAATCTCGCCTCTACATATAAAATTTTTGGAGATACCACGCAGTTTCGTGGTATTTTTCGTTATTTTGGGGGCAATATGGCTCTGCACAAACCACATTTACTAACTGAAGAAGGATTACAAAAATTAACAGAGGAACTGAATCGTTTGCGAACGACCGGTCGCGAGGAAGTGGCAGAACGGCTGCACCATGCTTTTGAAGATGGACAGGATGATGATTTTGTTGATAATGCTGAATTAGAAGCGGCTCGTAATGCCCAATCTTTTCTTGAAGGCCGCATTCAGGAACTTGAAGAAATTCTCAATAATTACCAGCTTATTACCGCCCCTGACGGCAAATCAGACAGCGTGCGAGTGGGTAGTAAAGTGACGGTTGTTGAAGAAGGGTCCGATGAAGAGGAGCGTTACCATCTAGTGGGCGCGGCCGAAGCTGATCCGGTTGAGGGGCGCATTTCTAATGAGAGTCCATTGGGCAAAGCCCTGTTAGGCAGTAAAGTAGACCAGACAGTGCAGGTTAATGCTCCCAATGGCATCATCACATTTCGGGTAACAAAAATCGAGTAGAGATTGAGGTAAGTGCTCAGTCCCTTAAGAGACTTTTGAAGTTTTAGTTCTTGTAGGCTGGAGTTTCCGGACAGAAAAAATTCAAAAGTCTGAATGGTTATGTTTTGTGAATGGGGCGCAGATAAAAACAAAGCGATACATATCTGCGCCTCATTTTTGTTTGTATAAGCCCGTGGCACACACGGGCTTTTTGGATTATATGGGAGAGTGGCAGCAAGTATGAGTTGGCAACCATAAAGGCTTGAAGAGCAGCGGTTAGAGAAATTAACCCAGTTGGAAGATATCGGGATTAACCCTTATCCCCTACGTGCTGAACGCACGCATACAACGGCCGTGGCCGCAGCCGATTTTGCCGCTGCCGCTGAGGACGAGGATGTCGCGGTTACGCTCTGCGGCCGTCTGACGGCAATGCGCGATATGGGGAAGTCGGTTTTTGCCGATCTGACGGATGAACACGGCCGTATGCAACTGTTCATCCGCCGGGCCGACGTGGGTGAAGAAGCCCACCAGGTGCTGCGCAAGTTGACCGACCTGGGTGACTTCATTCAGGTCAGTGGCACCATGATGAAAACCCGTACCGGCGAAGTTACGCTGCGCGTTAACGCATGGAGGCTGCTGGCCAAATCGATCAGCCCGCTGCCCGTGGCCAAAGAGCAGGAAGTAGATGGGGAAATTGTCCGCTACAGCGCCTTTGCCGATGTGGAAGAACGCTACCGCCAACGGTATGCTGACCTGGCCGTTAATCCCCATGTGCGCGATATTTTTCGCACGCGGGCCAAAGTGATTGCCGCTCTGCGCCGTTTTTTGCATGACCATGACTTTTTAGAGGTAGAAACACCGATTTTGCAGCCGCTTTACGGGGGGGCGGCAGCCCGACCGTTTACCACCTACCACAATCAGCTCAAGCAAGAGCTGTATCTTCGTATTTCCTTTGAGCTGTATCTAAAACGTCTGCTGGTGGGTGGTTTTGAGCGGGTTTACGAAATCGGCCGTGACTTCCGTAATGAAGGAGTCAGCTTCAAGCATAACCCGGAGTTTACCCAGCTTGAGTTTTATGCTGCTTATTGGGACTATCATGATGTGATGGCCTTTACAGAAAAAATGGTGGCCTATGCGGCCCAACAGGTAAGGGGCACCACAGAAATCGAATACAATGGCCACACCATTAACTTCAGCCCTCCCTGGCTGCGCCTGACGATGCGGGAGGCGATTCAAAAGTTTGCCGAGATTGACTACATGGACTATCCGGATGCCGCTAGCTTAAAAACGGCCGTGCGCGCTATCGGTGGCCATGCCCCTGATGATGCCAGTTGGGGCAAATTGATCGACGGGCTGCTGGGCGATTACGTCGAACCTAACCTCATTCAGCCAACCTTTATTACCCAATATCCCCGCGACATTTCTCCCCTGGCCAAAGGCCTGCCTGACGATCCCCACCATGTGGAGCGATTTGAATTTTTTATAGCCGGCATGGAAATGGGTAATGCCTTTACCGAGCTAAACGATCCCCTGGAACAACAAAAGCGGTTTGAAGAATTGCAGGAAATGTATCAACAGGAAGATGACGAATTAAACCCAATTGATGAGGATTACCTGCGCGCTATGCGCTACGGTATGCCCCCCAACGGTGGCTTTGGTGTTGGTGTTGACCGGCTGGTGATGCTCTTAACCGACCAGAGTACCATTCGTGAAGTTTTGCTCTTTCCCCATTTGCGTGAGCGGGAATAGCGGGTGGTGAGTGGGATCTGGTTGTACTTTTATCCCTTAACCTGCAACCCGCTACCGGCGACGAGGTATGATGAAAGACGGCCGTAACACAGCAACTAACTGGCTGCGCCATCGCCCTTTACAGGTCAATATTTTGCTGGCCTTTGCCGCACTGCTGATTACCACGGTGATGGTGATTGTTACCTACGCCTACCGCCAAAACTCGGCCGCCGTTCTCCAAATTTCCGATGACCTGATTCAGCAAGTTAGCGACGCCGTCACGGAAAAGACGATCAACTACCTCTCCCCGGCTGTATTAATGGCCCAATCCAGCGCCCGCATCCCCGGTATCGACAGCGTTGCCCTGGTTGAAAACGCGGAGCTGGAAGCTTATGGTATGGAATTACTGGCCCTTTATCCCCAGTTGGATGCCTTTTTTATTGGTAATGAACGTGGCGACTTTATGTTTACCAAGCGGTTTGCCGATGGCAGCATCGGCACCCAAGAAATCTCAATATATGTTGCGACTGGCGGTAGGAGCCGAGTCCTCTCGGCGAACATTCGCCCAGCGGACTGGGCTCCTACTGAAATATGCAATACACAACGACTTCCAGAGGACAGCCTTAATTC
>JAWOIM010000755.1:0-6977 GCA_046484685.1 Chloroflexota bacterium
CCGTCGTGTTGGGCTACCGGCTGGGAACCGGTTTCGGTCAAATGGACAAAAGCGGTCAGATCGGGTGGCAAAGGGGCTACGACCTGCCAATAGGTGAGTAACTGCAACGGCCGTTCTCCTTCCCCTTCATCCAGTTCATAGCCAATTAAAGTCATCTGCTCCCCTAAAGTAATCCCCACCAGGTTAGTCGGGATGGGTGTCTCCGTGGGCAGGTCATAGACGGCAAAGGCAGGGAAGTCAGGGCTGCGGTAGATTGGCTCAGCGGTCAGGCCCACAGCCGCCAGCAGCGGCGGCGGAATAGGCGCGTATTCGGGGACATAAAGACGGCCGTTTCCCTCCCAGGGCAGCACGAAGGCTCCGGCCAGCGCCGGTCCCGTTTGCAGCCAGCGTGGCTGCGGATCGGTCCCCAAATTACGGCGCAGGCTATCGGCCGTAATGGGCAAATAGAAGGCGTCGGTCACCAGTAACGGACGGCCATCTGTTTCTTCCCGGATGTGACGGGCCACATCCAGCCAGACCGTCTGGTACTTTTCCAGCCGTACCTCTTCCATTTGCGGCCACTCAACAAAGCCATAATGAACTGTTCGTCCCCAGGTCAGGATGACAAGAAGGAAGGCGATTAAGTAAACGATGCGTATTGCGTATTGCGTATTGCGTAGCCGAGAAGATTTACGCCATACGCCATACGTAATACGTCTTGCGCCCGGCAAAACCACTTTTGCCAGCGCCAACGCCGGCAGCAGATAGACAACCGGCAGCACGCCAATCAGGCGGATAATACTGGGCGCGTCCGGCGTAACCGCGCTGGGAATGAGGCCCACCAGCAACCAGATAAGCAGCAGGGCATAACGGGGCTGCCGCCAGCGCCAGATAAGCAGCAGCAGGCCGAGGTGGAAGAAAACGGCCGTTAGCGGGTCAAACAGCGGCAAATCGGGCACGGTATACGTGGAGCGCGGATCACCCGTCAGGCTGAACACCCCCAAAGTAGCCTGGGTTGTCTCCCAGAGAGGCCCCGCGTCGCCCGCTCGCAGCGCGTCCAGCGGCCCTGATAGCTGGTCTACCCGCTGTTGCAAAGTGGGGTCGGCCCGCAGCGTCAGCCCCAGCGGCAGATAGATGAGGCCGGTCAAGAGTAGAATGAGCAGCGGTGGCAGGTAGCGGGTCACGGACTGGGCCGGATTTGGCCCCGGCAGCCAGCGGCTTAAGCGTCGTTCTACAAACTGGTAGCCAATAAAAAGCAGGGGGATGAGAAAAACAACGCGAGCGGCCGTATAGGTATAGAGGCTCAAACCCAGACAAAGCCCGGCCAGCCAGGGACGCCGCTGCCAAAAATAGGCCATCCCTACTAAAAAGAGGGGAAGCATAATAGGGCGAATTCCGATGCGGCTAAAAATAATAGGCCACCAACTGACGGCCAGCAGGCATCCCGTTACGACAGCTATCAGCGGGCTAAACTCCCGCCGCAGCCAGCGCATAGTGGCTGCAATTAACAGCAGGCCCAGTATGATCGAAGGGAGACGTACCGCCAGGACGTTATCTCCCAACAGCGGGGCAAAGGGGGCGGCAAAATAATGATACAGGGGTTCATGGCCATAGCCTTCACGGAAAAAGAGGGCGTGCTGCCCCTGCCGAATTAATTGGGCAATGTCGGCGTCCAGCACCTCATCCTGAGCCAGGCCGGGAGGTAGATCCTGGAACAAAACCAGGCGCATGAGTGCAGCCAAAAGGAGAACGCCCGTGGCTGCCATCAGGTAAGGCAGCCGGCTGGTCCGCCGCTGTTGGGGCGATTTCAAATCAGGAAAGTTTACCACTAATTTTTCTCCGTGGGAGTGGCTTAATAGTTACCGCAAATCATAGATATAGATGGAATACCCAATCCGTGCATCCGGTTCCCGTTGACGAAACCAAGGATAAACATTTTTATCCGGCAAGTCTAGCTCCCACAGGCTGCTGACACTGATGGCATACAGGCCCGGCTCCGGCTGAGCGGGATTGAAGGGCGGCTCGGTCCATAAGCCGTAGTAAGGTTGGAGGGGAAAGCCGGGTAAAGGCTGGTGGGGAATGGCATAGTAATGAGGATCGGCCGTACCAAACCAGCCTAACTTGACCTCCGCTTCGCCGTTATCCGCCAGCCACTGCTGCAAACGAAGCAAATCCTGCCCCCAATCGATGTTGCTGTCAATCAAAATAGTGTGCCCCTGGCTGGGGCCGCCGCCTAAGGCATTAAAAAAGCTCAAATAATGGGGGTGAATGGTTAACGTATTGAGCAGCAGCCAGAAACCCCCAATAAAAAGGATTATATTACCAAATTGAATGGCGTATTGCGTAGTGCGCCGTGCGTAATTGGTTAGTCCACTAATGAGCAGGTAGATAAAGGGCAGCATGGGGAACAGGTGACGATAGCCTATGTTAAGGGCGCTGGTGAGACTAAAAGCGAAGTAGGCTACAATGGGCAGGAGGAGCCAGAGGGCACGGCGGCGGTGGGTGGGCTGACTAAGCAAGACGGCCGTTGCCACCCCCAACAGCAGCAGCGTGGGCAGGGGCGTTTTGACCAAAAAAGCAATAGGAAAGTAGAGCAAAAAGCCGTCGGACGACATTTCGCCCAACAAAAAGCTGGGCCGGCCACCGCTGCTGATAAACAAAATCTTTTCAATGCCGGCCCAAAAAGTAGGCATCGGGCCGGCCCACTGGTTCAAAACCATAAGCCATCTGCTGCTAAAGTAAAAGTCACCCCACTCCAGTCCAAAGATAAGCCAGACCACGCCCACGGAAAACAGCCCGGCCGTCAATAGTTGCATCACACGACGTGTGGCCAGGTGCCACTGCCAGCCGGCTTCAGACTGGGGCAGCAGGGCCAGCCCCAACCAGATAGGGACAAAAGTCAAGATGGAGAGTTTGCTACCAAAAGCCAGCCCCATCCCCAACGCTGCCAGCAGCCAGAGACGCCAATCCCAAAACGGCCGCTGCCACAGACGCCACAGCAAATAGGTGGCCAAAAACATAAAAAAAGTGCCGCCTAAATCAGTGGTGGTGTAACGACCGTGGGCCAACAGATTGGGATCAAACAGCAGCAGCAAAAAAAGAACGCAGCCTGCTCGCCGGCCCCACAACTGGCGGGCAAAGTGAAAACCTACCAGGGCCAGCCCCAGCAGCATGAACACAATCGGCAGCCGGGCCAAAAAAGTCATCTGAGTGACATTGTTGCCGCGCTGCCACATCATCTCGCTGGCAAAGATGTACCAATAGATACCGGCCGGCTCCCGGTCGGTCCAACTAGGGCTGTCAAAAGGAATGTCTAGGGACATGGTGAGCAGGGGCAGAGCGCTAAGTGCGTTGATTAACGGGGGATGCTCCAGGCTAAGTTGGGGGTTGCCGCTGTGGATAAACGCCAGGCCCCGCCCGATATGGTTTGGCTCATCCATCGTCGGGCTGTCTCCCACCAGGCTGTTGAGCGCCAGGTAGAAAAAGAGGAGAACGGCCGTTACCACCAGCCAGCGATAGTGCAAAGCAGACCAATTAACCATAGGCAGAGGATTATATGACATGACGGCGGCGTGACAAGGCGTTAAAATGGCAGGATGAAGGATGAACATATAAAACAGAGGCCAACCGGCAGAAAAGCCTTCCCCTGGGGGACGCTGCTCAAAGTGGGCGTAACAGTGGTTGGATTAGCTATTGTCATTGGTAGTATTGATCTGCGTGAGTTAGGTCAAACGTTAAGACAAGCCAGTTGGATCTGGATACTGGTTGGCTTTATCTTGACAATGGCCAGCTATTGGCTGCGCTCGGTGCGTTGGCTCATTTTGCTGCGCGGCCTGGGCGCCCAGCTATCACTGGGGCGGCTGCTGGAACTATATTTGATTGGCGGCTTTTTTAACGCGCTGCTGCCGTCCGGATTTGGCGGCGATGTGGTACGGGCTGTTGAAGCCGCCCAGGATACCCCACCGGAAGTGGCTGTCGGCACTGTCTTTGTTGTCCGGCTGTCACGATTGATGGGCCTGTTTTTTATGGCCTTAGTGGCCTTGATCTGGCGACCGGCTTCTTTTCCCGATACGCTGGCGCTGCAAATCGGGGTCATTTGTCTGCTGGGGTTGATTATCGGCCTCTTTTTACTGGAGGGCAGTCTGCTGCTGCGTCTTTCCTATTGGCTGCCGGGACCGCTCAAACGGCTGGGGCACGGGCTTATTCAAAAGATATTGGCAGCAGTGCAGGAGTGTGGCTGGCGGTCGGTAGCCGGGGCGCTGGCTGTCTCCCTGTTGTTTAACCTGCTGCTCATTGGCTGGTGGACGGCCGGGGCGCGGGCGCTGGACTTGCCGGTGACCTTTGGCCACCATTTTCTGATTGTGCCTATCTGGTCAATCGCCCTGCTGGTTCCTTCCATTGGCGGGTTGGGCGTGCGCGAAATGATGGCCCCCACCCTGTATGGGGCGTTGGGCCTTTCTGCAACCGAAGCAGTCGCCCTGACGCTGCTCGTCTTTGGCATTGAGCGCTTTTCTAGCCTGGTGGGGGCACCGGTTTACATTCTTTCTACGTTGCGACCGGGTCGGGAAGCAGTGGAAAGTAGAAAGTAGAAAGTGGAAAGTAAGAAGTGGAAAGTAGATGGTGGCCTAAACTTCTCACTTCTTACTTTTCACTTCTCACTTCTTCCTCCTACGGCTCACCATACTCAATGAGGATACGGGGCGGGCCACCAATCTGGTAAATGCCAGGCTCGTGGTAGTTATTAAGATTGGTTGCCGGGGGCAAGGTGATGGTGTAGACGCCGTCTTCAGGGTAAATCGTCTCTATCGTGCCGTCAGGGTATAGGAGTTGGGCGCTGTCGTTGTGGGCAGGGACAACGGCCGTTTCTTCCCCCCCAAAGCGTGCCCACATACCGATAATCCGCGCCTCCATCTCCGTGTTGTACAGGGCAATATGCTCTTGTGGCCCATCATTGGGATTTGCACCACCCGGTCGTGCCCGCCACAGGGGAGCTACTTCTGTCAAATAAGTAGACAGCAGTTGGAAAGCGGTAAAGTTAAGCCGGGGCGATTCCGGTGCTGGATGTTGGGAGAAACAAACGGCGTCACTGGGATTGCTAAAAAGGCCGTTGGCATCACCGGCACAGGGAAAATCAGGATTGGTAATGAGACGGCCGTTTTCATCACACAACTCCCCATGGTGCGGCGGGAAGTCTGTCCCTAGAGGCTGATTGCCACAGCCATCATACAGTTGAAAGTGAAAAATGGCGTCGGCCCCGGCATAAAGCGCATAAAACGCGCTCTGAAGGACAAAATCAGCCTGCTCGGTCGTGGTGGCCCGCCAGGGGCTGGTGGGGTCCCAGGTGGGGCCGGGGTAGTCGTCCCAGGCGGGCACACCACTCTCGTTGAGCCAAATCGGTTTGCTCAAATCATAATCGGCCCAAGTCTGCTCGATACGCCACACCTCGTACCAGGAGCGCCAGGAATTGGAGTAGTTGTGGGTGGCCATAATGTCATGGAAGTAACTGTAAGGGGCAGCCATCGGATCGACCTGGTGGATAGTCAGTACATCCCGGTAAAAGTGGGGCTTTTGGAAGTTGGCCAGGCCGCCAAATAGAATGTGGGCCTGGGGATCGGCCTGTTTGGCTGCCAGATAGCCCACCTTGAGCAGCCGGGCATAGTCGGTCACGCTGCTGTTCCAGAAGCTGTCAAGGTCAGGTTCGTTCCACATTTCCCAATGGGTAATACCCAACTCCGGTGACAAACCGTGTAGTTCGGCCAGTGCCCCACCCGGCTTGTAACGATTGACAATCTGATAGACAAAGCGTGCCCACCGGTTGTCGGCATTGATGAGTTTGCCGGGGCCTGGCGTATCGGTACCATCGGTGAAAATGGGTTGGTAAAGACCCTGGGGGGTGGCGGCTTGAACGGCCGTTAAGCCAATACGGCCGGGAGCCGCTTCTCGTGAACTGGGGTCTCCCATAAAGGTGGCCAGGGTACCGGTCATATAAAAGGCAGGCGTGCCCAACAAAATGGCGTTGGTCTGCCAGCCGTTTTGCAGGTCGGTCAGAACAACGGGATCATGTTGGCTCCAGTCAAACTCTCCAGGGTCGGTCTCTATACGAAACCAGTAAAGCGGCCAGCGATTCCAGGTGGCCCCGGTGGCCAGGCCGTTGGCCAGCATTTGGGGCGTGGCCGGGTGATCAACGGAGTTGATGAAGTTAACGCCAAAAGCGGGCTGAATAGCTGTGAAGGGATAGGGTGCTTTAAATACAATGGGTAAATAGGCTGTGTAAGTCGATGTAGCCGAAACGGCTTGCACTGAATAAGGGGGCAAACTCAGCCCAGGCTCTATCGAAACGGCCGTTTCACTTCCCCCTTTTACCAGTATCAAACAAACAACCACACTCAGCAGCAAAAGTGCCGGCCGCAGCGTGGTCCGACTAATAGAGTGATTTATTCGGTTTAACATATCTGTTGACGGTCTATTGACTCGCTCCTATCCTAGCAGTAATCGGTGAACAGCATTCAGTAAAAAGTGAAAAGTTAATTTTGGATGAACCCTAAGGATTCTCTATGGTAAAGGCTATAGTATCCAGAAACACCTCACCAAACTTGACGAATACCCGACGTTCTGGCAACAGGCGCAGCAACATGAGCGCGAAACTTTTCTGGCAATCCCTTCTGCCTTTTTCCTTTTTAAAACAGCTTCACCTCAACCAGTTCTCCGGCCAGCAGTCCACCCTTGTTCAGGGGCACTTTGAGCAGGCCATCAGCGTTGACCAGCGTATAGATGAGGTTACTTTTGCCAAAAACGGGCGTGGCCTGTAAACCTTGTGGCCCGTCATCCAGACGGGCGGGCACATAATCCTCCCGGCCGCTTTCACTGGCAATATTTTGAGTGAGCGTGGCCCACACCAGGCCCTGGCGCGGCAGATGTTGTAACCCTTGCAGCCGGTAAATAGCGGGCACACCAAACATATCAAACTGAATCATGGCCGAAACGGGATTGCCGGGCAG
>JAWOIM010000762.1:0-3678 GCA_046484685.1 Chloroflexota bacterium
CAGCTCGGCATTGAGCGCGATGTATTCATGCATATCGTCCGGAAGGTCGTCCTCGGCATAGATGGCTCCCACCGGACACTCCGGTACGCACAGCGTGCAATCAATACATTCTTCAGGATCGATGACGAGAAAGTTCGGTCCCTCGTGAAAACAGTCAACGGGACAGACCTCCACGCAGTCGGTATACTTACAGCGGATACACGCCTCGGTCACAATATAAGTCATGTGTTTACTCCTTCTTGATAGCCAGATGCTTGGTCAGGCGGCGATCTGTTCCAGTGCCCAACGTGCCAGTTTGCGCACATCCGGGTCGGTATCCTTAAGCGCCACTTCCAGAAATGGTATGGCCGACGCGTGCGCGATCTCGCCCAGCGCAGCCGCCGCCTCCTTACGCAGGTTGCTAACCTGAAAGCCCAGTGCCTCACCGAGCGCCGGTACGGCCAGCGGGTCCTTGAGTTTGCCCAGGCTGGCCGCGGCCTTCTGGCGCACCTGCCAGTACTCATCCTGCATGGTGTCGATCAAGGGCTCCAGGCCACTGCCCAGTTGTAACTTGCCAATGGCCATCGCGGCCTCTTCGCGCACCTGCCAATTGTCATCCTTGAGGGCCTCGATGAGTGCCGCGAGGACCTTGTCATTCTTGCTGAAGATCAAGGCACCCACGGCGGCACGGCGTACCTCCGGCACGGCATCGCTGCGCGCCAGGTTCATCAGGCTAAACAGGGCCTCA
Source organism: Chloroflexota bacterium (assembly GCA_046484685.1). Classification (GTDB taxonomy): domain Bacteria; phylum Chloroflexota; class Anaerolineae; order Promineifilales; family Promineifilaceae; genus SLGK01. Next base: position 728 of record JAWOIM010000762.1, read on the forward strand.
TCTGCGCGCAGGTAACCCAGCACACCAATGGCCTCACGGCGCACCATGGCATCCTCATCCTGCAGGGCATCCATCGCCGCGGGTAACACCTGCGGCGATTTCGTCTCACGCAGGCCGCGAAACACGGAGGCCTTGACGAAGGGGTCGTCACAGTCAAGCGCCGCGACCATCTGTGCCACATACGCCAGATTTTTATCTGGACCGCTGGTTTGGCGTGCAACCACGGTAACAATCACGTCATCAAAACGACGGCTGGGATTGGTCCACCAGATTTCACCTATCTGGCTGGTGCTAATACGCAGTGCCCCCTCGTTAATCCCAACCGCGGCCCCTCCCTGACTGTAGAGCGCCCAACCACACTGCTGGCTGCCGTCAAATTCATCGGCAAATAACATCCCAGCCGGCCGGCACTCATCAGGTGCAGCGCCACCGATGTTGCCTAAATCGATGCAGCCGGCCACAGTCAGCAGCAGGCAAAGGCTCAACAGCCAGGGCCATTGCGTCAGCCAGGGCCATTGCGTCAGCCAGGGCCATTGCGTCAGCCAGGGCCATTGCGTAGGTCCATGGGACTTCATAGGGTATCCTGCTGCTCCCCATCCAGCAGTTGGTCCAGCTTATTTAACTCACTCTCCAACGCCTGATGTTGATTAGAAGCGACCAGGTAAAAAATTATGCTGCCCACCCAAATGACAATAATGAGAATGGCAACGAGCAAATAGTTGGTAAACAGCGCATCTAACATTCCAGTTTCTCCTTATAAACGCGAATCCCACAAAGGCTCGTCTACACCGCGCTCATGATTTTCGTAACGAGCCATCACGAACAGAGCATCAGACAAACGATTAAGATATTGAATGACATGCGGGCCAACAGGCTCAGCGGTAGACAGCGTGATAACATCTCGCTCAGCCCGGCGGCAAATCGTACGGGCCAGATGGAGCTGCGCCGAACCAACTGACCCACCGGGTAGTATAAAGTTTTCTAATGGCCCCACAACGGCCGTTAATTCATCAATCAATTCCTCTAGCTGTTCAATATGGCGGGCTTCTATTTGGGGAATCTGATACTTTTCTTTGTCTGCCTCCAGGAAACAGAGATCGGATCCCAGGTGAAACAGCTCATTTTGAACCAGCGACAGCCGTTCCGCCAGCCGTGGGACCAGGCCATAGGCCAGGGCTACACCAATGGCCGAATTTAGTTCATCGACGGTACCGTATGCCTTGACGCGCAGTGAATCTTTGGCGACACGCTGACCGCCGCCGAGTGAGGTCACACCGTCATCCCCTTTGCGGGTATAAATCTTAGTTAAACGGGGCATGGGTCCTCCACAAGTAATTTTTGACAAAATAGAAACAGCTTGGTATAATCCCAATTCGTTGTTGCGGGGTAGAGCAGAGGCAGCTCGTCGGGCTCATAACCCGGAGGTCGCAGGTTCGAATCCTGTCCCCGCTACCTGATATACACTCATGATAGCGCCCAAGTCGGGCGCTTTCTTGTTATATACCGGCCGCACTCAACGGCCGTTTATCCCCGCAGCGCTTCCATCTTTTTGGCCAGGGCCACATCCAGATCGCTAATTTCGTTATCCAAATCATGGGTGACCAGGTTCACTTCAACCCGGTTATACACGTTTGACCACTCCGGGTGATGGTCCATCTTGTCGGCTTCAATACCGGCACTGACCATCCAGCCCAAGGCCTGAGCAAAGGTGTCGAACTTAAACGTTTTATGCAGCTTACCCTCTTTCACTTCCCAACCGGACAGTTCAGACAGGGCAGCTTGTAATGCGGACTCACTTAATTTTTCTCGCGCCATAATTTCTTACTCCTTCGACAATAGACGATGGACGATGGACCATAGACGATGGATTTTTCATTGATCCCTTCGGCGTTACTCAGGACAGGCCCTTCGGCGTTGCTCAGAGCCTGCATTGAACACAGTGAAGTGACAAGCTATGATGGGCCGCGCCCATGTTGAACAATTTAATTCCTCTTGATTTTATCACATCATGCAGCTTATGTTAATTACCCAGTAAAGTTATGATAACAAAAGGATTTTCCCCTTTATCAGCACGCCCCCCCCTCTGTAAATCGAACTTCTTAGCGTTTGAAAATAATCGGGTAAGGCCTGTCATTCCCGCGAAGGTGGGAATCCAGTAGACTTCCGCCTTCGCGGGAGTGACAGATGGTGTGCCGCGCCCATGTTGAACTCCTTCCCATTTACTGAATACCCCCTAACAGTAACGGATTAGCGATTACTGATTACCGATTACCGATTACCGACTACGGTCCACCGGCCGTTTCCTGTAAAAACTGAACCAGCAAAGACCAACGGCGCAGTTTGGCAATGTTTTTCGAGCGGGTTACCTGAATATGGCTGGGCAGCACTTGATTATCACTCAACTCGCTTTCAATCTCCGCCAGCAAATCGTCGGCGGTTTCATCCAAATAACGGCCGATAACCACCCGCCGCGACCGGTCACTGATAGGGGCCTGCTGCAAAAGCTGGCGCAGGGAATCGGTCGTTAAATCGGTGAGAACGGCCGTTTCCAGATTATCCTCCCCATCATCTCCCAAAACGGCCTCTGCTCCCGGTTCAGGCAGCGGCTGCAATCGCTGTCGCCGTCGCAGCTCATCAATAACCAGGTTGCTGGCAATGCGCCGCGCCCAAATACGAAAGGCCGCCGGCTCTTTACAGCGCTCATACTGCTGGTGGACCCGCAGAAGTGCCCGCTGTGCACAATCTTGGGCCAGGGCATCACCGTCAGGCTGGGCACGAGTCATGTAGGCCGCCACCCGATACAGGTAGCGCCATAACTCACGATAAGCGCCTGCCTGTTCGTCTGCATTGCTGCTGCCGCAGGCCGCGTGCAGGACCTGGCTGTCACGGGCCAACTTAGGCGTCTCTAACTCAATCATACCATCTATTGTAAAGAGATCGGCGCTTCAGAG
>JAWOIM010000086.1:0-2610 GCA_046484685.1 Chloroflexota bacterium
GAATTAACTGATACGGTGGGCATAATACTCCTCATTTCTAGGGTGGTTAGGTGGAGAGGCGTGGAAGACAGGCGGGATTGTGCTGAGCGCAGCCTTTGTACCTTTTGTCGTCTTTGCACCGTGGTGTCGATCGTTTGATCGACGCCTACATGCCATTACGACAAACGGCTGTTAAAGTTCCGCTTACAGTAAGTAATGCCTGTTTTACGCAGCTTTTCCAATCAGGCAACAACCGGGCCAGCAGGTAAGCCTGTGCCATGCCGGAATAAAGGAAAATCGTGCCATATGTCACAAACACAATTGGCCACAACTGGCATTTTTTGCCTTGTCATATAAATTATTACTTCCAGCGCGTCAGAATATTCTCCCGCTCAAAGGTCTGAATAGCCAGGTAAACCAGCCCCACATCCAGCACGGCCACGATAACGGCTGCCACCAGCACCAACGTCGGGCTGAGCAGCAGAAAGCCGACCGATTGCCCCACCAGCAGCAGGATAATGGGAATGATTACCGCACCGGATAGCTGTTCGGCCACGCGAGGGTCGTTGACGCGGGAAGAGACCATGATGGCGATGCTGACGGCAAAGATAGCCAGCAGCGGCCCCACGATCAGGATCGCCAACAGCCACATCGGCGCTAACAACGCCTGAAAAACGGCCGTACTCGCCATAAACCAGACCCCCGTCATAAACAACAGGTAACTGAGCCAGGTCACAACGACGGCCGGAATTATCGCCGCCAACATTTTGCCCAGCAGCAGTTCCAGTGTCGTAATCGGCGTGGCCAGCAGCGGCTCCAGGCTGCGCGTCGTTTTCTCGCCCACAATGCTGTAGGCGGCAATCGTCACCGGCACCATTACCGGCAAGATCATAAACATGAGGACAAAAAGGCTCATCATGTACACCTGGACGCATTCCAGAGAGTCCAGACCGGCGCACATCTGGCCGACCATCGCGCTCGGCAGCTCCTCCATTTCGCTCATCCCCTCCGTTTCGCTGCCCATCAGCGGCAGCATGATCAGGGGCATGGCCACCAGCAGCAGGGGTAAAAAGGCAACCGTAAACAGGACCAGTTTGTTCTTGAATACTTCGGCCCATTCCTTGCCGATAATTGTTTTAATTTTGTCCATCGCCGACCTCCTCTTCCTGAACCAGTTGCAGATAAATCTCTTCCAACGTGCGCCGCGTTTCGCCCACAAACTGAATCTCGGCCCCGGCGTTGACCAGCCGCCGGATCAGGTCGGGATTATGCTGTTCGGGGTTGTCTAAAGAGAGGAGCAGCTTGCTGTCTACCGCCTGGCTTTGCTGTATGTAGGGCAAATCGGCTACGGTGGGTAGATAGGCTTCGGCCGGGTGGGCCAGGTGAAAGATAATTTGACGGCCGTACATCTGCTGCCGCAAATTAGACGGGGCATCCACCACCCGCAGCCGGGACTTAAAGACGGCAATCCGGTCGCACAGCCGGTCGGCCTCGTCCAGGTTGTGGGTGCAAAGAAAGATGGTGCGCCCTGCGCCACGCAGCTCGCCGATAAACTCGCGCAGCATCCGCGACGCTTCCGGGTCCAGGCCGGCCGTTGGCTCATCCAGGAAGAGAATGGGCGGTTCGTGCAGCAGGGCGCGGGCGATGGCCAGCTTTTGCTTCATGCCCTTGCTGTAAGTCCCGGCCGCATCGTGCCGCCGTTCCCACAAATCGAGCATCCGCAGATATTTTTCCGCCTGGTGCTCTGGCTTCTCTACTTCATACAGGCGAGCATAGATCAGCAGATTCTTCCAGGCCGACAGCCGGTCATACATGCCCGGCGTTTCCGTGAGCAGGCCGACACGCCGCCGGATTTCCCGGTCGTCGCGGCCCACTTCGTAGCCCATCAGGCTGGCCCGGCCGGCGGTGGGAGCAATGAGCGTGGTCAGCATACGTACCGTGGTCGTCTTGCCGGCCCCGTTTGGTCCCAGAAAGCCGAACACCTCACCGGCATCAATGGTTAGTGTCAGCCGGTCAACGGCCGTATGGCCGTTAAATTCTTTGGTCAGGTTTTCAATTTCGATCATGGTCCATCCTTGTCAGGTTTTGGGTCATTTAGTTTAGCCGTTTTGCCTATTACGTAGCCAGAGAGAATTACGCAATACGAAATACGCAATACGCATTCAGTCCGGGTTCTCACCATAGCTATTCTCAGACGGCCGTAACCAGAGAATCAGACCCAGGCAGCCCGCCGCCATAATGGCCAGCCCTACTTCGGTCCAGATGGGGCCAACCGTGGCCACGCCCCATACCGCCCAGAAGTTAAAGGCGGTATGGGCGGCAATGGCCGCCAGCAGGTAGATTATCTGCCCGCGCATCACGCCCCGCATGACCAGCACCGCCATAGCAATGTGGAAGGTAATGGCAAACAGCCGTTCCAGTCCGGCCAGAGCGGACAGATACCAGGGCGTCTGCCAGAACTGCACCACACCCGCCTGCACCGTGGCCGCATCACCCGGCGGTACACCCAGCGCGGCCAGGTCGATGGTGGTCAGAGCAAACATGGCCACCAGATTGACGACAACCAGCAAACCGAAAATAATGGCTTCAATGCCACCATGCCCCGCGCCAAACTGGAGTGCTTCCGGCCAG
>JAWOIM010000771.1:0-4756 GCA_046484685.1 Chloroflexota bacterium
GCCGTCCCAACAAATCTTGCACGGCTGCCTGCCGCCGCGCCCGCCGGAAATCCTCTATGGCAATATGATGATACCCCATTTTAATTGTCCTACAGGCTTTAACGACAGATAAGAATCGGCTGCTTGAAATGGCTCAGGATGTGGTCAACGGTGCTGCCCAACATCAGATGGAGAACGGGGCGGAAGCCGAAGCCGCCCATGATGAGCAGATTGCTTTGTTGGGATTCGGCCGTTTCTAACACAGCCTCGGCAATGGGTTTCTGGCGCAGGCTGTATTCGGCCGTGACGCCGTAGCGGGTCAGGTAATCTCGTGCCTTGTCCAGAGCCGCACTGCTGGTGTAGTCGGTCTCCACGGTGACCACGGTCAGCGCGGTCTGCCAGCGGGCGGCCAGATAGGTGGCCACAAAGAGCGCTTCATCCGCTTTGGGGCTGCCGTCGTAGGCCAACAGCGCCCGATCCAGGGGAGAAATGGGGCCGGGGACGGCTAGAATGGGACGGGATGAATGTTGTACAAATTGTTTGAAGCGTTCAGTTAAGTGGGCCGCGTCAGGGGATTCGGTCTGGGTCAGTTTGACCACGGCCAGGTCATTCCAGGCGGCCCGCCAGACAAAGGTCTCGACCAGATCGCCAACCACCAGGGCCAGTTCACCGGGTACACCTGCTGCGGCGCGCCGCTTCTGGAAAGCGGCGCAAACGCGCCGGCCCAGGGGTGTCTGCTCCAGTGTGACCATATCGGTGCCGGGCAAGCCGCCGCTATCTTCGATAACGTGCAGGCCATGCAGCCGTCCCCCTTCTCGCTGGGCCACAATAAGAGCCTGCTCCAATGCCCGCCAATCGTCGTTCTCGCCGGGAATGCCCACCAGGATATTGGTAAAAAGCTGGTCGTGGCGGCGCAGAGCCAGCCGCTCTTTGCGCCATTGGCCGGGGTGGGGACCGTCGCGCAGCTCGGCCGGCACCAGGGCCTGACGCAGCCGCCGGCCGAACCGTTTGACCAGGGAGGGGGCTTCGGTCTCATCAACCAGATCAGAAACGGCCGTTTCCGTATCCACCCGCCAGCCCAACGCCTGCTCCAACTCCTCGCGCCGCTCCCACAACAAAAAATACATATCCGCTTCTGTGCGTCGGGGAAAGTGGCGCAAAATGCCCTGCTCACGCACCATCACGACTGTTGGCAAGTAGACATCGTCATACCAGCCCGCCACTGACTCTTCCCAGTTAACTGCTGCGGAATGCTCTTGCGCTTGCTGCTGGCGGTAGGTCTCAATTTGCTCGATTAGAACGTGGTACTGACCACAAAAAGTCATCAGTAGGTCGGCATCCGGCCGCAGTCGATCCAGTCCGGTCTTCTCAATAAATTCAGCGTAACGAACCTTGCAGATAATCTCAGTGGGATCATCATCAACTTCCAGGGTAATATTGGCATCCAGGCGGGTGACGTAGGCTGTGATGGTGTCTACCCCCAACTGGCGGGCTACCGAAACGCGATGGTTGCCGTCTTTCACAAAGTAAACCTCGCCAATCTGGTAAACCTCAATAGGGGGCCAGCCTTTCATTTCGGTCAGAGAGGCCCGCACCCGTGCCCAACGCTCCTCGTTGCTGTCTTTCCGGGGCAAAAATTCGCGGGTGAAATCTTTGTAACGGCCGACGCTGCCCACAATCGCTTTCAGCGGAATCTCTCGAATGCCGGCCTCGATCAGTCCGCTTGCTTGCAAATGGTCACGCACCTCGTTATAGGATAACAGTTCATCGGAACGGCCGGTAAAGCGGGCCACCAGGTGGGCCAGCGCCGCCTGCTTACGTGCCCGCCGAAAATCTTGTACGGCCGATTCATACGTCAAACGCTCTGCTTCACTCATAGCGCTAATTATAGAAGGATGAAGGATGAATGACGAATTATAAAATGATACAGGTCTACAGGTCCTCTCATCTTGACATCTTTCTCTTTCCCATTATGATTAGACTAACATCTAACAACCCGGCGGATGAATGAGCTTTATCATTCATCTTCCATAATTCATTATTTGGAGACCCCACTATGTCTGAAAAATTACTTGATCGCAGCGAAATTGCTGAACAATATACCTGGAACCCCTACAGCATCTTCCCTGACAATGAGGCCTGGGCCACGGGCCTGGCGAAAATTAAGGAGGTGCTGCCCGCCATTGCCGCCTGGCGTGGGCGTCTGCACGAAGGGCCAGAGGCCGTGATGGCCTGCATGGAACAGGTTGAAGAATTGTATAAACTGTCCGGTAAGGTTTATGTTTATGCCAGCATGTTTTATGCGGTTGATACGGCCGATCAAGAAGCCGCCGCCCGCAACGATCAGGCCCAGGGAATGTTTGGTCAGGCCATGGCCACTATTGCCTTCGTAGAGCCAGAGCTAATCGCCATTGGCCCGGATACGCTCCAAGAATGGTTAGCCGACAATGAGCAACTGGCCCACTACGCCCATTACTTTGAGACCCTCTTCAAGCGGCAAGAACATGTGCGCTCGGCCGAGGTCGAGCAGGTATTAGGATTGGTGAATGATGCTTTTCGCACGGCGTCAGCTACGCACGGCGTGCTGGCCAATACCGATCTTACCTTTGCCCCGGCCCAACCCGGCGACGCTGGCGATCCCATCGAAATCGGCCAGGGTAATATTGGTGCGCTCATTTCCAGCCCCGACCGAGAAACGCGCCGCACCGCCTATGCCCATTACACTGACGCCCATCTTACTTTTAAAAATACGATGGCCAACAATTTGTCGGCCGGTGTTAAGCAAGATGTTTTTTTTATGCGTACTCGTGGCTATGATTCCTCCCTGGAAGCCGCTTTGCAGCCCAACCATATTCCGGTTGAGGTCTTTCATAATACCATCAACACCTTTCAGAAAAATATTGGCACCTGGCATCGCTACTGGCGCGTACGGCGGCAGGCCCTGGGCTACGACACGCTCTACCCCTACGACATCAAAGCCCCTCTGACCAAAGAGAAACCCACTGTCAGTTACGAAGAGGCGATGGAGTGGATCAGCGAAGGGATGAAGCCGCTGGGTGACGACTATGTCAACGTGATGCGGCGCGGTGCTACTGAGGAGCGCTGGGTCGATGTTTATCCCAGCCAGGGCAAGCGGGCCGGCGCCTTTTCTACCGGCTTCCCCGGCACGCATCCCTTTATTATGATGAACCACAATGATGATATTTACGGCATGAGTACATTGGCTCACGAACTTGGCCATTCGCTTCACTCTTATTATGCCTGGGGCAGCCAGCCCATGATTTACGCCAATTATGGCATTTTCCTGGCCGAAGTCGCCTCTAACTTCAACCAGGCCCTCACCCGCGATTATCTGCTGCGGACCAATGACGATCCTCAGTTCCAGATTGCCGTCATTGAAGAGGCGATGTCTAATTTTCATCGCTACTTTTTTATTATGCCCACGCTGGCCCGCTTTGAACTGGCTATTCATGAACGAGTAGAGAAAGGACAGGCCTTAACGGCCGATTACCTCATCGGTCTCATGGCCGATCTGTTTGCTGAAGGGTATGGGGACGAGATTCAGTTCGACCATGAACGGGAAGGAATTACCTGGGCCACCTTCCATACCCATCTCTACTACAACTTCTATGTTTACCAATATACCACCGGCATTTCGGCCGCCCATGCCCTGGCCGAAAAAGTGCTGCGCGGCGAAAATGGGGCTGCCGACCATTATCTGGGTTTCCTCAAAGCGGGCGGCTCTGATTATCCTCTAAACATCTTGAAAGCGGCCGGCGTTGATATGGCTTCGCCCGAACCGGTCGAAACGACCTTTGCCGTTCTTAGCAGTTATGTGGATCGGTTGGAGCAGTTGGTAGGTAAATAATAATTAAGTGTAGAAGGTTAACTTCTCTGAAGAAGTTAACCTTCTACACCTTGCTTTTTACTGGTCACTGAATAGCGCCACACACCATCAACCAAATTCTCGTGCACCCGCCCTTCAGCCTGGAGCAGATCGAGATACCCAACAATCATCCACAGACCGGCGAAGCGCAGGGTTGGCTCACGGTTAGCGTAGAGATGATTGGTTAACTCCATGAGCGTTTGATGTCCGGCGCTGATGGCTTTAAGACAGTGCTGTTTACGTCGCTCGATTCGTTTGCGCTGCTGGGAGATTTTGTCCAACGGATCATGGAAAATGGGGCCATGACCGGGGTAAACGGTGTCGATGGCCAGCTTTTCAACCACTTCCAGCGACTGCAAAAAGAGGGGTAGGCCAGGCGGCCGCGGTTGGCCGGCTGGTGGATGTTCTACCACGGGAGTGGGGGCGCGATGGAGTAACATATCGGCCGAGATAAATTGGCGGCTGTCCGGCTGGTAAAAGCAGGTTTGGGTGTGAGCATGGCCGGGCATATGGAGAATCTGCCAGGCCAACCCGCCCATGATTAAGGTATCGCCCAGGCCAAAAGTGTGAACGCGCTCAGCCGGAATGGGGGCATAGGTTTCTAGCATCTCGCGGAAATACCCAAGAACCACCTGGCGCATGGCCAACGGCATACCGGTGCGCGGCAGAAATACCGCCTCATAATAATCCATTCGTTCTTGCAGGCGGCTGGTAAAGTGGAGCAGCCAATCTACCCCCTCTTCCCAAATCCAGAGGTCGGCCGGGCTGTGATCCAGCAGCAGCCCGGCCTGGCCGCAGTGGTCTTCGTGGGGATGGGAGATAATAATGCGTTGCAAGTCGGCCGGAGACATGCCCTGTTCGGCCAGCCCCGCGGTCAGCGCCGCCCAGCTT
>JAWOIM010000179.1:0-6180 GCA_046484685.1 Chloroflexota bacterium
CTGACAGGTCTCGCAGACCTGTCAGGTCTCCTAAAGCGGTTACACTTCGCCGTACGGGTATTTGGTGCTGGCTTCGATGAGTTGGATGTCGTTGGGGGTGAGATCGAATTACTGACTTAACATTTGCCTCAAGAAGTGACTGTCCTTCATTTTTTCAAATACATCTTCAATGGCCAGATATTCCACGCCTGTGTTTTGTCTTATACAACTTTTGGGACCGAAGAAGTAACGATGAGGTATGGTCCATGCCTGCAAAGACTCCAATTTTCTGGCAACTTCTTTACAGTTGCGACTATGTGTGACCTGAGCGACTATTTGTCCTCCATCTTTGTTGACGCCCACAATGTCAACATCTATTCACAGATTACCGATTACGAATAACCGATTACCGCTCCTCAAGGCGCACACCGCGCAGGCGCAGGGCGTTGGTGACGACGCTGATGCTGGAGAGGACCATAGCGGCGGCGGCCAGCATCGGGTCCAGTTCGCGCAGCATATTGGGGGTCCAGGCGAAGGGGGCCAGCGCACCGGCGGCCACGGGCAGCAGGGCCACGTTGTAGCCAAAGGCCCAGACCAGGTTTTGGCGAATGTTGCGCATGGTCGCTTTGGAAAGGCGCAGCGCCTGGGGTACGCTGCGTAAATCGCCGCGCATCAGGGTCACATCGGCCGTTTCCATGGCCACATCCGTGCCCGTACCGATAGCGATTCCCACATCCGCCTGGGCCAGCGCCGGGGCGTCGTTGATGCCGTCACCCACCATGGCCACTTTGTAGCCCTCTTCTTGTAACTGCTTGACGTAGCCGGCCTTGTCGCCGGGCAGCACCTCGGCCATGACCCGATCGATGCCCACTTCCCGGCCAATAGCCTGGGCCGTAGCCTCATTGTCGCCGGTCATCATGACCACCGTCAGCCCCAGCTTTTTCAGGGCGGCTACCGCTTCTTTAGAGCCGTCCTTGATGGTGTCGGCCACGCTGATGAGGGCCGTGGCCTGGCCATCGACGGCCAGCCACATCGCCGTTTTGGCCTCTTGTTGTAGCGATTGGGCCTTTGCTTCCAGCCCGTTGAGGTGAACATTTTCCCGCTGCATCAGGCGCAAATTGCCCAGCAGCACTTTTTGCCCATCAACCGTGGCCGTGATACCATGCCCGGCAATGCCCTCAAAATCGGCCGGGTCGCTTAGCGTCAGGCCGCGCTCCTGTGCCGCCCGTACAATTGCTTCACCCAGCGGATGCTCTGATCCCCGTTCGGCCGACGCCGCCAGCCGCAGCCAATAATCCGACCCATTATCTGAATACTGCTCATCGGCTGCTGAATACTTCTCACTTTCTACTATTAACTTTTCACTGATTACTATATCAGTGACCGACGGCTCCCCCTTGGTGATCGTCCCCGTCTTATCCAGGACGATGGCTTTCAGCTTGTGGGCCTGCTCCAGGGCGGCGCTGTCTTTGAAGAGGATGCCGCTTTCGGCCCCTTTGCCAATGCCGACCATAATAGAAGTGGGGGTAGCCAGCCCCATGGCACAGGGACAGGCGATGACCAGAACGGCCACCAGCCGCAGCAGCGCGGGCACAAAGCCTTGCCCGGCCAGCATCCAGACGCCAAAGGTAAGCAGGGCAAACACGACCACGGCGGGCACAAAATAGGCCGATACGCGGTCGATGATGCGTTGAATGGGGGCTTTACTGCCCTGCGCCTGCTCCACCAGCCGGATAATTTGAGCCAGCGCCGTTTCGCGGCCGACTTTGGTGGCCTCGAAGCGGAGCAGCCCTTGTTTGTTGATGGTGGCCCCGATCAGAGTGTCGCCCACTTCTTTGGCCACAGGCAGGCTTTCACCGGTGAGCATACTTTCGTCGACGTGGGAACGGCCGTTGACCACCACGCCATCTACCGGAATCCGCTCGCCGGGACGGACGACAACCACATCGCCGCTGACAACCTGGGTAATGGGGATGTCTATCTCTGTGCCGTCACGCACAATGCGGGCCGTTTTGGGCTGAAGCCCCATCAGCTTTTTGATGGCTGCGCTGGTGCGCCCTTTGGCGCGAGCTTCCAGCAGCTTGCCCAGGACGATGAGGGTAATAATGACGGCGGCCGTTTCAAAGTAGACGTGGTGGCCCAACAAATGGCTGTCCAGCGTCAGGGCGATCATAACGGCGATGCTGTAAATGTAGGCGACTGATGTGCCCATCACAACCAGCACATCCATGTTGGCGCTGCCGTTGCGTAAGCTCTTGTAGGCACCGGTATAATAATCCCAACCGACATAGAGTTGCACGGGGGTGGCCAGGGCCAGCAGCAGCCAGTTGACCCAGGGGGCGTTGGCCCATTGGCCAATCAGGTCAAAGTCGCGCCCCATGCTGATGACGAAGAGGGGGATGGTGAATAGAGCGCCCACAAATAAGCGGTGGTATTGGTGCCGGATTTCAGCTTCGCGGGCAGCCGCTTCCACATCTTCAGGTTCGGCCGTTTCTTCACCTGCTTTGGGTTCAACCACGTCATACCCACCCCGGCGCACGGCGGCCACCAGGTCGGCCCGCGTGACCGCGCCAGGGGCGTAGCGCACCAGCGCCTTTTCGCTGGCGTAGTTGACGGTCGCTTCCAGCACGCCGTCTACCTTGTTCAGGCTGCGCTCGACGTTGGCCACACAGTTGGCGCAGGTCATGCCCAGGATGGGCAGGCTGAGTTCGGCGGTGGGGATATCGTAGCCGGCTTTTTGCACGCGATCGATAACGGCCGTAACCAGCTCGCCCTCATTGCTGGACTCATCATAGCTGACCGTCACCTTTTCGCTGGCAAAATTGACCACAGCCCCGGTCACGCCTTCGACCTTCTTGGCGTTGCGCTCCACGGCCGCCACACAGTTGGCGCAGGTCATACCGAGAACGGGTAAAGTTACTTGTTTTTCAGACATTGAACCTCAGAACGTGAAGCGTGAAGCGTGAAACGTGACGGTCTAGTGCCTCACGTTTCACGTTTTACGTTTTACGATAAGAATTGCACGTTGCTGCTGGACTGTACGTCGCCGGGCGGGTAGTTGATCTCTTGCAGCAGCGATTCGATTTGCTCCCAGTTGGCCGGCTCTTGCCATTCGATAACAACTTGTTTGCTATCGACATCGGCCTTGACGTTGGTCACGCCTTTGATCTCACCCACTTCCATTTCGACGGTATGGGTACAGTGGCCGCAGCTAATGTTGGGGACGGTAATGGTTTTGTTTGTCATTGGTTTCTCCTTGTAATTTGTGAACTGAAAAACGTGAAGCGTGAAGCGTGATACGTGATGGATTTTGTCCTGCACTTTTCACTTTCCACTACTTACTTTTCACTGAAAACTGAATACTACAACTTGCCCGATACCTCAAACACACTCGTCACCTCTTCCAGCATCTTTTCTCGCTCGCTGACGTCGTCGCCCTCGATGGCGGTGGTGATGCAGGTACGCAGGTGGTTGTCGAGCATGAGGGTGCTGACTTTGTTGAGGGCGGCCTGAACCGCCTGTATCTGACGAATGACGTCGATGCAGTAGGTGTCTTCGCCCACCATACGCTCAATGCCTTTGAGATGACCGGCCGCACTGGCCAGACGGCGCGTAACGGCCGTTTTTGTGGTATCGTCCATAAACTTTCTCCTGTTTTTACCCAACCCCCTGGGGGGGGGTATATGCCGCTATTATAGCGGAGTTGAAACGATCGTCAAGCAGCTCTTATCTTTTTTTGTTTGAACAGGCGTGATTTTGCCGTAAAATAGCGCCATCATAATCAACCGTAACCGTAGCAGAGTTTACGAATAGGGCGCAGATTTTTGCAGATTTTTTCTGTTTTATCCGCGAAAATCCGCCCAATTCGTGAAAATCCGCGTTCTATGGGGCGCAGGTGCAACCGTAGTGTCACAATACCGTAGTGTCACAATAAGGAGTGGAAACCATGACGAAAGAAGAATCTGAAGTTCGGCCGGGACGAGCGGCCAGGGCTGCCTTACAAAATGCAGACCAATCTATGGGCGAGATCACCAACAGTGTGGCCATGCTGCGCACAGAGACCGACCGGGCGCGTAACCTGTTTGGCTTTGGTCGTCGCATTCTGGTTCCCCCTGACGAGATTCATGTGGTGGTGGGTGACGGCATCCATTTTTCCCGTCTCTCCAGCGAACGGCGCGTGTTCGGACAAACGGCCGATCGCTCTTCCCGCTATTGGCTTAACTCTCTGACCCAGGTTATCAAACTAAAAACCATCAGCTTTACCGTCCCTTTACGTGGGTATAAAAATGAAGGGATTCCCGCGCTGGACAACAGCAACGTCAGTTTTCGTTTGTGGGCCCACGCCGTGGCCAAACTGCATCCTGACAAAGCCGAAATCGCCGCTCAGCGCGTTGGTTTAGATACCACCGGCCTGGTTAATACGATTGCTGAAGTGGGCACGGCCGAATTAATTGCCGCCGCGGCCACCATGAGCTTGCAGGACATTATCGCGAACCGGCAAAAGCTGTCTGAAATCGCTTTCCCCAAAGTCAACCAGATTTTGTCCGAATTGGGGTATGACCTTGCCCTTCTAACAGTGACCAAATTGGACGGAGACGCCTACAGCCGTCTTATCGAACAGGCGGAGTCCCGCATTTCTAAAGAAACAACGGTAGCTACCAACCGGGAGCAGTTGGCCGAACTGCACGATGACCAAAACCGGCAGCGTACCGAAGCGGAAATCACGGCTATTACAGAGAAAAAGCTGGCCGCCGAACGACTGGAGGCGGAGCGAGAAGTGGAAACGGCCACCATTTCCCAACAGGAGTCGCTGGACGTGCGCCGTCACGAGATGCGCGTCTTGCAAATTGGCCGGGAGAAAGCGGCCGATCAGACAGGCCATGATGCGGAAATGGCCCGGGTGGAACTGGCGCAGCAGCGCGGGGAAGCCGAAGCCCAAAAGGATGCCCGGCTGGCCCGCCTGAAGGCCGAGCGTGAAGCAGAATTGCGTGCTTTGCAGCAAGAGCGCACGGCCGCCATTCGCCTGGCCGAATCCCAGGCCGAAGCGGAACGTCTGGCGGTAGAGCAGGCGCGGCAAATTGAACGGGCCGCCAAATTAACCGAAGCTGAAGCCTTGCGCCTGCGTGAAGAAGAGCTAACCCAGGCCGAGCGGGCCAGGGAAATTGCCCTCATTGAAGCCAACCAGATGAGTGACGCGCTGACCATTGAAGCCCAGGCCGAAAGTAAAGCGGAACTGGTGCGGGCCGAAGCCGAAGCCACGGCTACGCAGCAGCGTGCCCAGGCAGCCAAGATGCGGGCGGAAGCGACCCGGGCTGAAGCCGCCGCCGCCGGTCTGGCCGAAGCCGAAGTAGCGACAGCCCAGGTCGAGGTGGCCGAAAAACAGGTGGCCGTCACCCGTGCCGAAGCACTGGCTGAGGTAGAGCGGCAGCAAAAAATGAAAGAGGTGGAAATTGCCGCCCAAAAAGAATTTGCGCTGCTGTATGAGCAGGCTCCAATTTTGGTCGACCTGGAAAAATTGCGCATTCAATTTAGCCATGAGCGGGAATTGGCCCAGATTCGCACAGAGGCGTCACTGCGGGCCTTTGAAGCGATTGCGCCGGGCATTAAGGTCCACATTTTTGGTAACGCCGGTCAAACAGGGGAGATATTCTCCAATCTGCTGGCCATTTCTCATGGCTTAACGGCCGTTGGTGATGAAATCCCCATGATTGGCAACCTGGTCGGCAGCCCCGGCAGCCCCGGCAGCCACAACGGCCACGGCGCCTATGCCGATTTGCTGCCCAAGCTGGCCACCTTTACCCCCTATATCCGGCGGCTTGCCGCCGATGTGCAGCCGCGTGTTCTGACCTCCCTCAAAATTGCCGATGTGGTCGATCGCCTGTCACTTTTGGTGGCCGGCCAGGAAGATTTGGTCACCTCGCTGAACAAGCTGCGGCAAGACGCCATATTCCGCGTGGTGGGTGATCTGCCCGTTGGCCCTGTTCTCAATATGCTGGGCATTGATGGGGAAAACGAGACCGAGGCGGAGACGATTGTGGTAGAGGATGTGCTACCGGCAAAGTAGCGCGTAAGCGTTCAGACCTGACAGGTTTTTTGCCAGAGGTACACACTGATATTTAGCTTCAAAACCTGTCAGGTCTCCAGACTTGTGCTGAGCGCAGTCGAAGTAGAGACTGAACGGTTACGTAGCGGCAAAGTCAG
>JAWOIM010000229.1:0-5563 GCA_046484685.1 Chloroflexota bacterium
GCCAAATTTCTTTGATTCGCCGCCAAAATGAGCGCTCCAATGGCTGCCACCGCCACAATGCCGGAAGCGCGCGCCCCATCCTGCATCCAGGGGGGCAAGCTCACTACTTCCACCAGGGTGAACGGCAGCAGCGCGACGATAAACATCATGTCTAGAATGCGCTCTACCACCATGGTGGAGATGCCGCGCGAGATAGTGACGGGCGGGACGTTACCGATGAGAACGGCACGGGCCACGTCGCCCAGACGCAGAGGCAGAATATTGGTTAGCATATAGCCGATGTTTTGAATGTGGAAGGTGGTGGACCAGGGCACGTCGTTACTGAGCATAAACCGCCAGCGCACGGCGCGAATGATGAGGAACAGCAGCATCCCCACGGCGGCCAGCCCCAGGTAGCCCAAATCGGCCGTGGCCATAGCCGCCAGGATTTCGGCCGGATCAATGAAGAAAAAGATGCCGCCGAGGCAGATAATGCTTACAATGATCCCCAGCCAGATGTTGCGCAGGCTGCGATCTAGATTTTTGTCGGTTGGTATTGCCATGTAGCTGGATTATAATGGGCAATTGTTAACTATCAACTATTAACTGTTAACTGTTAACCGTTAACAGTCAACTGCTAACGATTAACTGTTCGCGGTCTGGAGCAAACGATGGCTTTCAACTGGTTGGACAATTTTCATCAAGAAATGGAGAAGCCGCCTGATTACGCGGAGAAAACGCTGGCCCAATACCGGCTGGGGATGCGGGCCAAAGGGTCGATTGTAGGGGTGCGAATTGAGGTAAACGGCCGTTGCTGCCCACTTTGCAGCCGCTTAGATACAAAAACGGTCTACCACCCCGACGATGCGCCCCATTTGCCCCCGCCCGACTGTGAGCGAGGCCAGGGTTGTCTGTGTGTGTACCGGCCGGTGATGGCTTACGAGACGTGAAGCGTGAAACGTGATGCGTGATTGCAATATCGGTCACGTATTACGCTTCACGTCCCCATTTGTCTATGAAAACAACTTTTATTACAGGCGCTACCGGCTTTGTGGGCAGCAGCCTGGCGCGAGTGCTGCTGGCGCAAGGAATCGGGGTGCGGGCGTTGGCCCGGCCTGACTCTGACCGCACACGGCTGGCCGGGTTGCCTGTCGACTGGGTGGAAGGGGATATTTTGCAGCCGGAAAGTTTAAACGGCCGTTTCCACCAGTGCGATTGGCTGATTCATGCTGCCGGGCGGTTGGGGGAAGCGGGCGTGCCCGAAGCGGCTTACCAACGGCTGCACGTAGACGGCACGCGCCACGTACTGAGCGAAGCGGAGCGCACCTACCGGGATGGGATGGGCTGTCGCCGTATTTTGCACGTCAGCAGCCCCGGCGTGCTTGGCCCGATGCCGGCTCCCCCTGAACCGGCAGCCGCTGAGACCCGCCCCCCGGCTCCCAGTAACGCCTATGAGCGCAGCAAAGCCACGGCTGAACTGCTGGCTCGCACCTTTGCCCAGGCGGGTTTGCCCGTTATCATCGGCCGGCCTGAATTTATCTACGGGCCGGGCGATACCCATGTGTTGGGCCTATACCGGGCCATTCAGCGAGGCATTTTCTTTTATGTGGGCCACGGCCGTAACGTCTGTCACCCCACCTATATTGACGACGCCGTAACGGGGCTGCTGGGTGCCTTGCGTCAGGGCCGGCCGGGTGAAATCTACCATATCGCCGGGCCAGAGCCGGTCAGCTTTAAGCAGCTTGGCCAAACCATTGCCGCAGAACTGGGGGTAGCGCCCCCCCGGCTGCGACTGCCGCAGCCCCTGGCCTGGAGCGGGGCCGTCCTGCTGGAGCTGCTGGGCAAAGTGGGCCGCTTTACACCGCCGCTCAGCCGCACCGGGGTCGCCTTTTTTAGCGAAAGCCGCCACTTTAACTGGCAAAAAGCAGCGCAAGAATTTGGCTACCAACCCACCTACGAGCTGGCCGCCGGCGTGGCCGCTACGGTAGCCTGGTATCGGGAGCAAGGGTATTTGTAAAGGCAAGTGAAAAGTAAAAAGTAATAAGTGAAAGATGAAAATTTGGGTCTTCAAGATGTTAGGGGGTTGATAAAACGTATTGGGTATTTCGTATTGCGTACCCAGAGAGAATTACGGAATACGCAATACGGAATATGACTAAACCCCGCGAATTTCCAAAGAGCCGAAAATTCATCGTCCATGGTCATTTACATTAGGAAAAATATGCTATCAAACATTTCGATTAAATCACTCTACACCCTGGCCCTGGCCGAAGAAGAAGGGGTGGGCACGGCCTATGAATATTTTGCCAAGCGGCTGGTGTTGGCTCCCTGGCTGGCGCAGATGGTCCGGCCGCAGCATATTCTGGTAGCCGGGCTGCCGCAAAAGTATGGCTACAGTTTGGACTGGCTGCAGGTGGCGGCCGAATTGGGCGCAGCGGTAACGGTGATCGACGAGCGAGCCGACAAGCTGGCCCGGATGGAGGCAATTGTAGCTGCTGTGCAGGCGCAAGGCTGGTTGACGGAAATCACGCCTGTTTACCAGGCGGTGCCCAATTTGACGGAGCTTGAGGGAGTAAACGGCCGTTTTGACCTCATTCTCTCTGCCGAAGTGATGCAGCGACTACAGCCCGACGCTCGCCAACTATTTTTTAACCAGCTTTGCCTGTTGGCCCCGGCGCTGGCTCTCTTTGCTCCCAATGCCGACAACCCCAGCCACACCAGCATCAGCGGCCTGGACGGGCTGCACCTGGGTGAACTGGAAGCGCTGCCGCTGCGGGTGCGGTCTGCCGGAATTCAGCCCGGTCGTTCCGGACAGGCAGCTTTTGGTTATATCGACATGCCCCCCTTTCCCCCCGGCATTGTTCGTTCAGACGAGCAGCGGGAGCAGGCGACTTCCGGCCGGTTAGAAGCGCTGGCTATGTGGGGGCTGGCCTACTATGCACGGCTGGAAAAATGGTGTCCCCGCTCTATCCGGCGGCGGCAAGCGCATATTGTTTATATGCTGTTGTCGTAGCGTGTATTAACCATAGACGGCGGACCATAGACGATGGTTGGACCGGAGGATACATGATCCGCTCCTGATTAAGGGTCCATTGTCGGCAATTTGTAAAGGTGTTCTGTACCGGACGGTGTGCCCTATTCTGTTTCGTATGTTAAAACGTATAGCCCACGATTGGGGTACGAAACGGCCGTTACAGTTTACGCTCTCATCTACCTGGGTTATAATCCGCCCTTCCAAATAATTAATTTGTGAATTGTTGAATTGCCGAACGATTAACCCCCACAAGCCATTAACAATTCAACAATTAAGCAATTCAACCATTAACTATTATTGAAGGAGCGTGTTTTATGCCCAAAGCCCTCATTACCGGCGTGACCGGTCAAGACGGCTCATACCTGGCCGAATTCCTACTAGAACAAGGCTATGACGTGGTAGGCATGGTGCGTCGTACCAGCACCGTCAATTTTCACCGTATGGCCCATATCCAAGATAAAATCGAAATCGTCCCCGGCGATTTGCTCGACCAGTTTTCCCTGGTTAACATCCTCGAAGAGTACAAACCCGATGAAGTTTACAATCTGGCGGCCCAATCTTTTGTGCCCACTTCCTGGAACCAGCCTGTCTTTACCGGTGAAGTGACCGGCCTCGGCGTGACTCGCATGTTGGACGCCATTCGCATTGTGGACCCCAAAATCCGCTTTTACCAGGCCAGTTCCAGCGAAATGTTTGGCAAAGTGATGGAAGTACCCCAGTCAGAAAGAACCCCCTTTTACCCGCGCAGCCCTTACGGCGTGGCCAAAGTGTACGGCCATTGGATTACCGTCAACTACCGTGAGAGCTTCGACCTGCACGCCACCTCCGGTATTCTCTTTAACCATGAGTCCCCCCGGCGCGGCCTGGAATTTGTGACGCGTAAAATTACCCATCACGTGGCTAAAATCAAGCTGGGCTTAACCGATACGCTGCCGATGGGCAACCTGGACGCCCGGCGCGATTGGGGATTTGCCGGTGATTACGTGCGGGCCATGTGGCTGATGCTGCAGCAGGATGAGCCGGAAGATTTTGTAATTGCCACCGGTGAAACCCACTCCGTGGAGGAGTTCCTGGAGTTGGCCTTTGGTCATCTGGACCTGGATTGGCGGGAGTACGTGGTCCAGGATGAACGGTTTATGCGGCCGGCTGAAGTTGATTTACTGGTCGGCGACCCCAGCAAAGCAGGCGAAAGATTGGGTTGGGAGCCACAGGTCACTTTTGCTGAACTGGTAGCCATGATGGTCGAGGCCGATTTGAAGATGCTGAAGGCGGGGGACGCCATTGTCTAAATTACGAATTATGAATTACGAATTATGAAAAGTGTGGCCCAGGCAAAGCTTTCATAATTCATCCCTCATAATTCATAATTCTTTTTGTGGAGGTTTTTAGTGACAACAATCAAATTTGGCACCGATGGCTGGCGCGGCCGTATTGCCGAAGAGTATACGTTTGACAGCCTGCGCCGCTGTGCCCAGGGTTTTGCCACTTATTTGCAGCAGAAAGGATTGGCGCAGAAGGGTGTGGTCATTGGCCACGACCAGCGTTTTCATGCCGATAATTTTGCCGCAGCCGCAGCCGAAGTGCTGGCGGCCAATGGCATTTCCGTCTGGTTGACAGATGGGGCGACGCCAACCCCAACTATTTCGTATGCGGCCGTTGATAAGCAGGCTGGCGGGGCTATCAACATTACCGCCAGCCATAACCCCCCTTGGGATTGCGGCTTTAAGGTGCGCGATCCACAGGGCGGAGCTATTGCCCCGGCCGGATTATATGAGATTGAGGCTGCTATTCCCCCGGACATGAGCGGCGTTAAGCGAATGCGGCTGGATGATGCCTTGAGTGATGGGCTGGTGACGCGCTTTGACGCGGGTCCGGCCTATATCACCCAGTTGCAACGGCTGATTGATGTGGAGCCGATTAAGGCGGCCGGTTTTAAGGTGCTGGTTGATTGTATGTGGGGCAACGGGTCGGGTTGGTTTCCGCGATTGTTGGCGGGGGGCAAAACGGCCGTTGTCGAAGTCCACAACGAGCGCAACCCTATCTTCCCCCACATGAGCCGGCCGGAACCAATTCCCCCCAATGTGGATCATGGGCTGGCGCAGGTAACGGCCGTTAATGCCGATGTAGCCATTATCAACGATGGTGACGCTGACCGGGTGGGGCTGGGTGACGAGCAGGGGAATTTTATTGACCAACTGCGCGTCTACGGCCTGCTGGGTTACTACTTTTTGGAGCTGCGCGGCGACCGCGGCCCCATTGTTAAAACAATTTCGACCACCAAAATGCTCAACAAGCTGGGCAAATTATATGGTGTACCTGTTCACGAAACAGGCGTGGGCTTTAAGTATATTGCCCCTAAAATGGTCGAAGTCGATGCCCTGATCGGCGGCGAAGAGAGCGGGGGGTATGCCTTCCACGGCCATGTGCCCGAACGAGACGGCATTCTGGCCGGCCTCTTCTTGCTGGACATGATGGTGCGGACGGGAAAACGGCCGTCCCAACTGCTCGACCTGCTCTTTGAAAAGGTAGGTCCCCATTATTACGACCGCA
>JAWOIM010000235.1:0-5858 GCA_046484685.1 Chloroflexota bacterium
GTGCTTGGGACCGCTGGCATCGGCCGTGATGTAGGGCAGGTTGACGTCGGTCTGCTGGCTGGGTCACCGATGTGGAACTGGTGACGGGCGACACCGACCAGTTTTATTGGGGCGCAGGCACCTTCGCCAGCCGGGGAGCTGTGGTGGCCGGCAATGCCATTAACGAAGCAGCCCGCGACGTGCGCGGCAAGATTTTGCGGCTGGCCGCTGAGCTGTTGGAAGCGGCCGAAGAGGACCTGGAGATCGTCAACGTCCCCGTAGGAGTTAAAGGGGTGCCGGATCGGAGCATTGGGCTGGGCAAGCTGGCCCAACAGGCCAATCCGCTGCGCGGGGCCGTCAAGCCGGGCACAGAGCCGGGCCTGGAAGCAACCAACTATTTTGGCCCAGAGCGAGGAGCCACGGCCAGCGGCGTGCACGCCATGATCGTGGAAGTTGATCCGGAAACGATGCTGGTCGATATTCAGAAATATGTGGTCGTCCATGACTGCGGCCGGGTCATTAACCCCTTGATCCTGGACGGGCAAATTCATGGCGGTGTGGCCCAGGGAATAGGCAATGCTTTTTTTGAACAACTGGTGTTTGATGAAAATGGCCAGTTATTGACGGGATCGTTCATGGATTACCTGCTGCCGACTTCGCTGGACGTGCCGCGTATGGAGATAGGACACGAAGTAACCCCATCACCCTTAAATCCGCTGGGCGTCAAAGGGGCCGGTGAGGCCGGAGCCATCCCCGTGGGGCCGTTGTTTGCCCAGGCGGTCGAGGATGCGCTGAATAACCCGCAGCTAGAAATCCTGGAAATTCCGCTAAGTCCCGGCCGTTTATGGGAAATTGCCAACCGGTAATCGGTTATCCGTTATCCGACTACCGCTCACCGTTTACCGTTTACCGTTCACCGAGAATGATACAGCGACAGGCTTGCCTATTAAGTGTACCGGCAGAGGAATGGCTGCAGCAGAGTCGGGAGGCGCGGGTGCTGGCCGTCTTTGAGCGGGCCTGTAATCTGGTTAATGAGAAGGGGCAGTTGTTGGCTCTGATTGCGCCTGAGTTGGGGATGGGGCCGTTTGCGCTGATGGTTGAGGTGGGGAACGGCCGTTTCAGCGATTGCCTAACACGCGACACACCGGTAACAATCCGGGCCGCTAAAGAGCAGCTACAGGTAGGGCCGCTGCTCATTCAATGGAGCGGTACGCCGCTCTGGCAGCCCCGCCCGGCCTGGAAAGCAGTGCGGGCAGTCACGCTGGCCCCACATCTACCCCCTTTGCGCCACCTTTTGCTGGCAGACGCGCCGGCCGACAGCCTGGCCGGCATACTGGCAGCAGACAGATCTGCCTCTAACTGGCCCGCTACCCCCTTGCTGCTAACGGCCCGACCGGCCGTTCAGTTACTGCAACAAGGCTTAACTGCCGGCGAACAATCTGTTTGTGCAACGGCCGCACAAGCCTTGGCCGGTCTAGGCGGGGGATTGACCCCGGCCGGTGACGACTTTCTGGTGGGCGTGATCTACGCACTCTGGGCTTGCCGCCCGTCTGCCCAGGCTGCTCCGCTGGCCGCTGCTATTGCCGGTGCGGCTGCTCCCTTAACCACCACCCTCTCGGCCGGCTGGCTGGCTGCGGCCGGCCGCGGTGAGGCCGGTATTGCCTGGCACGATCTCATCAAGGCCCTCGCTACCGGCCGGCCACAGGCGCTGCAACGCGCAGCCCGGGCCGTCCTGGCTACGGGCCATACCTCGGGGGCCGACGCCCTGGCCGGTTTTCTGGTGGGTTTGGCTTGCTTGGCGGGCGGGAGGGGAACTTCAATTTCCCCGCCGCCAGTACCCAGAATTTATGATTTTGAGGGTTCGTAGTAACGGCTACTTCGGCTGCGCTCAGCACATGTTTAGCCGTCTGACCGCTGAAGCGGTTACTACAAACCACCCCCCAGATTGAGAAAGTTGAGGTTGACTAGTTATAAAGGGTGGGGCATGTTACTCATCGGCCACTGCATAGGTCACCGCTTCCTCTATTGTCATCTGCTGCCCTGCATCCCAGGCCATCTGAAACCGGGCTTCACCCAGCCCATCGCGGGCGGCAGCAACAGCTCGCTCATAAATGCGCTCTTCCGTTGTTTCCCAGATTCCGCCGATACGCAATCGCAGACTTTCAGCAGCAGCCGCCAAAGTTGCGGCGCGCAGCAGGTCTGACAGAAGTACGGCGACAGCCGCCAACCCGCTAAGTGCATAAAACAGATTGTGCTTGTCATCCATTTCCTGACAAAGCTGCAGGGCTTCCCGATAAAACAGTTGGGCGGCGTGGACCGCGCCTGATTCAACTGTCAGGTGGCCCAGATGAAGAAGCACGCTGGCAATTCCCCACTTATTGCCCATCTCCCGGAACATCGCCAGGCTCTGCTCATACAAAGGTTGTGCCGCCGCGTAGTTGCCCTGCTCATAGGCCAACACACCCAGGTTGCTGAGGGCAGCAGAAATCCCCCACTTGTCTCGTATCTCACGGCACAGGGTCAGGCTCTGCTCAAACAAAGGCTGGGCTACGGCAAAATCACCCTGTAGACTAATTACAATCCCTAATTCTTTAAGCGCCAGGGCGGCTGCCCGTTTCTCATCCATCTCCTGCGCTAATGCCAGCCCGCTTTCCAGTTCCTCGCGGGCGTTGGCATATTCTCCCTGTAGGCGACAGACAGTGCCCCTCATAATGCGCGTATGGGCCAATCCAGCACGGTCATCGAGCGCCGTGAAGCCGTCACGGGCCTGGGCCAACCACTTTTGGGCCTCGGCGTACTGCCCCCGTAAGCGAAATAATTTTCCCAGGGCCAGCCAGCAGTGAACAGTGGCCGGCGCATCCGCTATTTGCTCGGCAATGGCTAAGGCGGCACTTTCAGCCCTTTCTGCTTCATCCCATCTGCCGGTCAATTCGAGCACGGCGGCCTGCTGCCGGTACAGCGCCAGTTGATCCTGCGGTTCATCCAGCAAGGGAAGCAGTCGGGCAAAGTAGTCCAGCGCGGCATCGTTGGCAAAGGCGGCTTGAGCGGCGTCGCCCGCTTTCTGAAAGTATTCACGCTGTTTGGCAGAATTGTTACTTTGCCCGTAATGGTAGGCGATAGTATCCAACAGCGACGCAGGATTTTGTGTCTCTATCGATTTTTCTAAATAGGCCGCCAACTGCTCATGCAGCCGTGCTCGCGTGGCAAAGGGCAGGCTTTCGTAGGTCACTTCGTGGGTGACAATATGTTTAAAGAGATAAGCCAATTCCGGCTCAGGGGTATCAAGCGGGGTAATATCAAGTTTGTGCAATCGCTCCAGGGCCGGCTTGATTTGCAGCAGGTCGCCCAGCTCAGGGTAATAGCCGGTCAACCATTGGGCAGGGAATAAACGGCCGATAATGCTGGCCACCCGCAGCGTCGTTTTCTCACGTTGGGACAACTGGTCAATACGGCTGAGAATGAGGCTGTGCAAACTGTCAGGCAAATCTATCGCCTCTAATACCGACGGGTCACGTGGGTCCAGATCCCGGTCGCGCAAAAAGTTGAGCAGTTCTTCAAGGTAGAAGGGGTTACCCTGAGCGCGGGCTATTAGCTTCTCTACTACCTGTGCCGGCACCGCACCGCCGCGGTTGGGATACAATTGGGTCAGTTTGGTACGAATGGTCTGCTCGGCTTCGGTGGCACTCAGTTCGCCCAGTTCGATTTTAGTAAAATTGGGCAGCGCTTCCAGTCGGGGAGCTTGCAGCCGCTCCAATTGGGGTGGACGGTAGGCCAGTACCAAACAAACGGGATGATAGGTCAGCGATTTAGCCAGCTCGTCGAGCAAATCATGGGCCAGGGCGTCAATCCAGTGCAAGTCTTCGATGACGATCAGGATTGGTTCTTTTTGAGCGGCCGCTTTGAGACAATCTTCAAGCAAAGCATGAAGTGCGCTCTGACGGATTTCTGGTTCAAGGGATCGGGTAAAGTCATTGTCGGGAATGGCGAGGTTTAACAGGGTGCCAAGCAGGGGCAAGGCCGACAGTCGCTCAGGAGCCAGTCGCTCGATTTCGCTTGCCAGCGACTCGATTTGGGCGGGCAAGGACGCGGCGAAGTCTATATTGAAGAAGGCACTCCAAACAGATTTCCAGGCCAGATAGGGCGTATGGATGCCGTCCGATTGGCAGGTCCCACCGTAACCAACAAATCCTTTTTGGCGGGCTGAGCCAATCACTTCGGCCACCAGGCGTGATTTACCCAGCCCGGCTTCGCCCAAAATGCCAATGATCTGGGCTTGCCCTTGCCGGGCTACCACCAGCTTCTCTGTGATAGTTTGCAATTCAGCCTGCCGCCCGACCATAGGCAAAGCGTAGGTCGGTTCCTGTAAGCGAATGGGGCGTCGCTGCCGTTCACCAAGCACGGCAAACACGGGCAGGGGGTCAGCTTTGCCTTTGAGTTGTACCAGGCGACTGGGACCAAAATTGATTTGATGGGCCAGGGTCCTTTGCAGCGGTTCACTGACTAAAATCTCACCAGGAGCCGCTGCTTGCATTAGGCGAGCGGCCAGGTTGACATCATCCCCAAATGCACTGTAGGTGCGCCGTGTGGCACCGCCGTAGGCCCCCGTCCACATTACACCTTGAGCCAGTCCAATTTGCAGGGGGGAAAGCCAGGTCCATTGTTGCGCCATTTCGCAGATAGCTTGGGCTGTTGTTACGGCGCGGCGGGCATCATCTTCGTGGGCTTGTAATGCGCCAAAGTTGAGATAGGCGTAACTTCCTTTGTCACCGATGGTCAGATTTATCAATGTCCCTTCGTAACGGGCAGCAATGGCCTGAATATGGCGAATGAGGCTGTCTAACTGGATTTCCGCTTCATCGGTATCGTAATCAATCCCGGCAAAGCGGACAAAGAGGGCAACACAGGGTCGAAATTCGGTCAGGAAGGAGCTTTCACCCGCTTGTTCCCGCTGGTAAACAGAGTCAGGTATCCACGCTTTTAGTATGACCGCGTCCAATTCAGCCGCTTCGGAAAATAGGGGCAAGGTAATAGTGCCCGTTAGCTGTTGCACCACCCCAAACCGCTCGGCCGTGTGAGGATCGGTGTGCCATTTGCACAGATTCAACGCAGAGCCGAGGGCATCGATAGTCGCCTCATCCACGACAACCTCCCCCATATTGGCCAACTGCTCGGCGTTAGCCATACGGGTAACAGTGGCCCCACCTAACGTATCGAGATAGTGGTAGAGTGGGTCGCCGATCACAAAGCGGCGGGCGGGGCCGGTAGCAATGGCAATCTTAATGCTAAGGGCGGTGTACCTATCGGTGGAGAGGGTAAAGGTGTGGAAAGGGCGCATTGCTTCTTGCAAGGCCAGCCCGCAGGCAACGGCTCGTGGAGCAGCCGCGCCATCGGCATCATCAAACCAGCAGGTAATAGCATCCCCGGCAAAGCCGATAACGCTACCGCCATACCGTTCTACTTCAGCGATAAGGGCAGTATAAACGGCGTTGAGATGTTTGGTCAACTCCTCGGCACCTTGACGAGAGCCAAACAAATGATGCAGGGTTTCAGTCAACGGTGTAAAGCCCGAGATGTCGGCAAATAAAGCTGAGCCAAGGGCGCGATCCGGCAGAGAATCACCACTGGCCAGGGCACGGCGACGGTCTTGGGGAAGATAGGTGCGTAAGGTCATTCTGCAGACGGCCGTTCCATTTTTAACAACTCCAACAGTCGGGACCCTCCCGCGTAAACCTTACTCCCCGCGTAAACAGATTTCTCCCCGCGCCCTTTTAACGCTTCGTTGTAACACGTTCGGCAGAAAACCCATCAATCAGTTGGCGCAGCTTGCCATTCTTGCTGGATACGACTGCCGGCTCTATTTGCGGGTCTTCTAGATAGGC